>MEQT01000067.1:7829-9584 GCA_001770325.1 Betaproteobacteria bacterium RIFCSPLOWO2_02_64_14 | reverse complement strand
AGCGCGGGCATTTCCGCCTTCTGCGTCTTGTAAGTCAGCTCCTGCAGCCAGTGCAATTCGTCAAAACCGACGGCCTGATCCATGGCTCATTCCCTATGAGGGCGACTCAAACCGTGGCGGCAAACCGGCTCTTCGGCCAGCGATGTTGCACGAATGGCGGCCATGGCGTCCTTGAGACTACGATGAACGGGGGCAAGCCCGGGTAAGTTTAATCCCAAGCCTTGCGGATCGATGCGGCTGAAATAGCGGCCCGGAAACCACGGACCCAAGGGGAGAAACTAAACGCCTCGTTCACTTATACGCGGTTCAACTGCGGGGGTCAATGACTATTTCACACCCGAGGAACCCGGCGTGTTCTTCGGGCGCGAGGTCGCCAAGTACGCGAAGATCATCGCCCGGGCGAATATACGGGCGGACTGATAAAGCAAGGATGAACACAGTGCTATGATTTCCGCATCCATGTTTTTGTACTCCCGGAGGTAATCCATGTCCCTGGTTGTCGCATTCAATGAAATCAGACCCGATCAGATCCGGAAAAACATGGGTGGACCGGACCGGCCAGCCTCGACCAACTTCGGTTTTTTCAGGGCGACGCCGGACACGCCCGACGCGCCCACCGCATTTCTCGCAAAGTACGATCCGGGCGACCGCTCCTGCGCCCACTTTCACGCCGTGGATCAGTTCCAGATCCTCGTCCAGGGCAAGGGCCAGTTCGGGCGGCACGCGGTCGCGCCGTACTACGTTCATTTCGCGCGTGCCTATACACCTTACGGGCCGCTGCACTCGGATCAGCAGACGGGATGGACCTTCATGACGCTGCGCACGCGCTACGATCCGGGCGCGCAGCGCCTGCCCGGGGCGCTCCCGAAATTGAAGCAGGCTGCCGACCGCAAGCCGTGGCAGGTCACCACGTCTGCTGCATTTCCAGCCGCGGGATCGGGCGTGAGCGTGCACGACATCCCCGAGATCAGGGACGATCAAGGACTGTTCGTCAGGGCGCTCACGATGGCGGCCGGCGCGCGCAGCACAGCACCCGCACCCGCCGGCGGCGACGGCCAGTACGTGGTCGTCGTCAAAGGCAGCCTCTTGCATGACAACCGCGAACGCCAGGCGCTGACTGTTGTGCACATCAAGCCGGACGAGGATGCTTTCAAGATTCAGGCTGGTGCGCACGGGCTCGAAGCCTTGATCCTCAATTTTCCGCGGGGCGCGCCGCGCGCGACCGAGAGCCATGCGCCCTCGAGCGTGGCGGGGTTCAAACAGTGGCAATGCCTGTTGTGCGCTTTCACGTACGACGAGGAGAAGGGCATACCGGAAGAGGGCATACCCGCCGGCACGCGCTGGGCGGATGTGCCAGAGACCTGGACCTGCGCCGATTGCGGCGCCAGCAAGAGCGACTTCGAAATGGTCGAGGTCTGATTGACAGGCGACGATCGGCAAGTCACGTCTATGTAATGCCCGCGTCGCGTGTGCGTTTCTCGCCTGCCCGCCGCAGCGTGTTGAGACGCACCGGAGCGGCGGGGCTGTCGTGGTTGATCCCCGCGTGCAGCCCTCCCGAGCAGGCGAAAGCTCCATCCAAATCAACCCCGGATGTTGCAGAAGGGGCGCTGCGGCTCGATCTGCGGCAGTGGCGGAGGAACGGAGCCGAGGAGTTCACGCTCGAGCGGCTTCGCTTCGAACGGAAGTGGCCCGGGCGACGAAAGAACCTCGCCGGCGGCCTCGATTGGGGCGATTACCGGTTATCCGTCTACGATT
>MEQT01000067.1:0-7726 GCA_001770325.1 Betaproteobacteria bacterium RIFCSPLOWO2_02_64_14 | reverse complement strand
GCAGCGGCGGGGGGAGGGCGCCGTCCACGTGATATCGAGTATCACGATCGACCCGAATGCAGACAGCGTGGAACGCGCGCCCGGAGAATTTGCAACGCGCGTTTACCCCATCTTTGCCGGCGGCGAGCCTCATGCGAAAGTCGATCTCGCGATACTCGGCGATGGCTATCTCGAATCCGAGTACCCCAAATTCGTGAGCGACGCAACACGCGCGGCGGGCTATCTCTTCTCGATTGACCCGTTCACGAAGCGCAAGCTGGATTTCAACGTGTATGCGGCGTTTGCGCCGAGCGCCGGCAGCGGCGTGACCGATGCCTACCTCGGGCTGAAGAAGGACACCGTATTTCGCTGTGCTTACTACACCGGCGGCTCGGAGCGATCGCTCGCCGACGGAAACAACCATGCCGTGCGGGAGGTTGCCGCGGCGGTGCCGTACGATTTCGTGCTGATCCTCGCCAATGCCCGGCGCTACGGCGGCAGTTCGTATTTCGGCGGCCCGGCGGTCGTGGCGATCGACAGCGCGGAGGCGAGATATCTCGTCGTCCACGAATTCGCGCATGCGATCGGCGGCCTCGCTGACGAGTATTACGTCCCGACGACCGATGGTCCGGTTTTCCCTGGAACCGTCGAGCCGTGGCACCCTAACGTCACGATTTCTCCGCACCACGCGAAGTGGCGGGATCCTCTCACCGAGGCGGGTCCGCGGCCCACGCGATGGAACAAGGCGGAGTATGAAAAGTACTTCGCGGACTATGTGAGGCGCTACAACAGGCTTCGGGAATCTGGCGCGGAAGAAGCGGCCGTCGAGAAATTCCTGGACCGGGAACGCGGGCGGCAGGCAGCGCTGCTCGAAAAGAACGGAAGGGGGCGCCGGGTCGGTCTCTTCGAAGGCGCGCACGGCTATGCGAACGGCGTGTTCCGCTCCGAAGTGGATTGCATCATGTTCTCGCTCCAGACGGACTATTTCTGCGCGGCCTGCTCGGCAGCCATCGAACGCATGATCGACGAGCACTGTCGTTAACAAACGTTGGGGCGCCGCACTTATGAGCGCGTACCAGCCCTTGGTCTGGCGCGCGAAGTGCCAGTAGAACGCGATCAGTCCGGGCGGCGGCGCCCCCGGGCCCGGCGTGGCCGTGCCGCGTATGCGTAGCTGGAGGTGGGCGAACGTCCCGGCATTATGCCCGCGGGCTCCTGATCAAGGTTGGTTCGCTGAGCAGGGAGGCGATCTCGACTTTCTTCACGGCGGAATCGTCGGGCACCACGAACAGGATGGGGGTGATCAGTTCCTCGAACAGCCCCCGCAGGCTGCGCGCGCCGGTCTTGTATTCGATGGCGAGCTGGGAGATCTCCTCGAACACCCGCTGGTCGACGCTCAGCTCGACGCCTTCGTTGCGGAAGATCTCCCGGAACTGGTTGTAGATGCAATTCCGGGGTTCGGTCATGATCCGCACCAGCATGTCCCGCGTGAGGTCCTGCAGGCGCGCGATGATGGGCAGCCGCCCCGTGAATTCGGGAATCAGCCCGTAGCGGAACAGGTCCGTGGGTTTGACGCGCGTATTGAGCCGCTCGAGGATGTTGTAGTCGTCGTCGCCGGTGGTGGCGATGAAGCCGAAACCCCGGGTCTTCAACATGATCTCCTCCAGGCCGACGAACGCGCCGCCGCAGATGAAGAGTATGTTGGTGGTGTCGAGATACTGCCCGTCGTGCAGCCTCACGGGCGAGCCTTCCATGATCTTCAGCAGCGCGTGCTGCACGCTTTCCCCGGAGACGCTGCGCGGCTCGCCGTCGGTCGACTTGAGCTTGTCTATTTCATCGATGAAGACGATCCCGTTCTGGGCGCGGCCCACGTCGCCGCCGGCCTTGTCGAGGAGGCGCCGCAGGATGGCCTCGATTTCCTCGTTGACGTAACGCGTCTGAGCGAGGGACGTCGCGTCCGCGGTGACGAACGGCACGGCGAGGATGCGCGAGAGCGTCTCGCACAAGAGCGTTTTGCCCGTGCCCGAGGGGCCGATCAACAGGATGTTGCTCTTGGTGATCTCGACGTCCTCGCGCTGCGCGTTCGCGATTTTCCGGTAGTGCGAGTAGACGGCGACCGCCAGTATCTTCTTGGCGTCATCCTGACCGATGACGTACTGGTCAAGATAGTTCACGATGGAACTCGGCTTGATTGCCTTGTCGAGCATGGACGTGTCCCGTGCGAGTGGCGTGTATGCGATCGCCGCGGCCTATTTGGTCCACGAATCCCTGAGTGTCACCGCGCGGTTGAACACCGGGGCCCGTGGCTTCGAGTCCACGCGATCAGCAACAAAATAGCCGTGCCGCTCGAACTGGAAGCGTTCCTCCGGCGCCGCGTCGCACAGAGAGGATTCCAGATACGCAGTGATGATTCGCTTCGAGTCGGGGTTGAGGTCGGCGAGCCACGAGTGCTCATCGCCATCCTCCCTCACCCCCGGGCGCTCTGCCGCAGGGAGAGGGGAGGATCTTCCGGGATAGGGAACCTTGAAGAGCCGATCGTAGAGCCGCACTTCGGCGGCGTGCGCATGCCGGGCGCTCAGCCAGTGGATGTTGCCCTTGACCTTCACCTTGTCGGCACCCGGCGTGCCGGAGCGGGTATCGGGATCGTAGTTGCAGTGCACGGCGATGACGTTGCCCTGCGCGTTCTTCTCGCAACCCGTGCACTCGACCACGTAGCCATAGCGCAGCCGCACCTTGTTGCCGGGGAAGAGGCGGAAATAACCCTTGGGCGGGCTTTCCGTGAAATCCTCGCGTTCGATCCACAGCTCGCGTGCAAAGGGCACGGCGCGCCTGCCCAATTCGGGTTTCTGCGGGTGATTGGGCGCGCGGCATTCCTCTTCGCGCTGGGCAGGGTAGTTGTCGATCACGAGCCGCACCGGGTCGAGCACCGCGATGCGCCGTTGCGCGCTCTCGTTCAGCACATCGCGCATGCATTCCTCGAGCATGGAGTACTCGATCCACGAGTCCGCCTTCGCGACGCCGATGCGCTCGGCGAAAAGACGAAAGCCCTCCGCCGTGTAACCGCGCCGGCGCGCGCCGGCGAGCGTGGGCATGCGCGGGTCGTCCCAGCCGCCGACGTGCCCTTCCGCGACGAGCTGAATCAGTTTGCGCTTGGACAGCACGACGTAGGTGAGATTGAGTCGCGCGAATTCAATCTGCTGCGGCAGGGGCCGCGCCAGCATCCCGCCATCGGCCAGCCGCTCGAGGAGCCAGTCGTAGAACGGGCGCTGGTCCTCGAACTCGAGCGTGCACAGCGAATGCGTGATTCTCTCCAGCGCGTCCTCGATCGGGTGCGCGTAGGTGTACATCGGGTAGACGCACCACTTGTCGCCGGTGCGGTGATGCGCCGCCTTCCTCACCCGGTAGATCGCGGGGTCGCGCAAGTTGATATTGGGCGAAGCCATGTCGATCTTCGCCCGCAACACGTGCTCGCCCTCGGCGAACTTGCCGTCCCGCATCTGGCGGAAGAGCTTGAGATTCTCGTCTGCCGTACGGTCGCGGTACGGGCTCACCTTGCCGGGCTCGGTGAGGGTGCCGCGCAGGGCGCGCATCTGCTCGGCGGACAGGCTGTCCACGTACGCGTGTTTCGCGCCGATGAGGTACTCCGCGGCTTCGTACATGAAGTCGAAATAGTCGCTTGCGTAATAGAGATGGGTACCCCAGTCGAACCCCAGCCATTTCACTGCTTCGACGATCGAATCGACGTACTCCTGTTCTTCCTTCTCCGGGTTGGTGTCATCGAAGCGCATGTGGCACGCGCCGCCGTACTCGAGCGCAAGGCCAAAATTGAGGCAGATCGATTTCGCGTGGCCGATATGCAGATAGCCGTTGGGCTCCGGCGGAAAGCGCGTGCGGATTGTCGCTGGATCGGGCGCTGCGCCCGCGTGCACGGCGGCCGCACCGGGCCGTCCGCCCCAGCCGCGCGCGGCGTGTTTTCCGGAGGCGAGATCGGCCTCGATGATGGTGCGGATGAAGTTCGACTGCGCGGGCGGGCGCCTGGCGCCACCGGGCGGCTTGCGTGCTTCGTTCATGCGGTTATTCTACCGCGCTGACTGCTCTTTCCCGGGGCGCGCACGACGAAGCGCGAGTCAGGACTTGCCGAGGTAGAACGTTGGGATGCGGGTTTCTATCGCGCGCCGTCCCGAGCGGCGCACTCGCCAGGTGCGGACGCGCGGCCGGCTGCTGACTGCGCGCAGCAACCTGCCATCCACATAATGCAGCGCAGTGCCGTCGTCTGCCGCGACGCCGTCCATCATCCCGCCCGCGGCGACGAGTTTGCGAAACGTGGGCCGGCGCAGCGGCTCGCTGTCGTAGTGCGGGCAGTTGCTGCCGGCGAGCAGGCCGAGGCAGTCGAGGCTCGTGAGCGGTCCCGCGAGGGAGTCGGTGAGTCCCTGCTCGAACCAGCAGATCGAGCCCGCGCTGGAGCCGCCGAGCACAATGCCGGACTCCCACGCCGTCCGAAGGTGAGCGTCGAGTCCCCAGTCGCGCCAGACCGCGAGCATGCTGCGGGTATTGCCGCCGCCGACGAAAATCGCATCCTGGCTCATCACGACCGACTCGAGGTTGCGCGGGGTGCGCGCGAACAGCGGCAGGTGCGTCGGCCAGCACTGGAAACGGCTGAAACCGGCGTAGAAACGCAGGCACCCCGCTTCCGCATCTCCGCTCGCCGCGCCGACGTAGCACACCCGGGGCCGGCGCCTGCGAGTCTGCTTGAGGAAGTAGTCGATCAGCAGCAGGTTGTCGAGATCGGGAGGCAGAGCCATGCCGCCCATGGCAATAATCTGTTTCATTGCGGGGCCTGCGCCCGTTCGTTCATGCTGTAGTCGCGCACGACACCTGCCACGCGGATGCGGTAGTCCGCGAAGATCTCGTCGCGTCCGCGCCGTTGCGCCGCGCGGTGACCGGCGTGCTCCCGCCAGCGCTGCACTGCGGCCTCGTCGCGCCAAAACGAGAGCGAGAGCAGCTTGCCCTCGGTGTAAAGGCTCGCGAAGCGCTCGATCGAAATGAAGCCGTCGACCTTCTCGAGTTCGGCGCGCAACTCCTGCGCGAGCGCGAGATATTCCTGTTCCCGGCCCGCTTTGGGCCGCACTTCAAAGATCACGGCGTACATGGCTGGAACCTCCTATTCACTTCGGGACGCCGCCGGCGGGCGGGTTGTCCTGTTCAATTGCGGGAGGTGGCGCGGGGATTGCCGCGACGCCCGCCTCATGCGCGTCGTCCATCCACGCCTGGAGCAGGGTGTAGGCGACCGCGAGCACGACGGGACCGACGAAGATGCCGATCAAGCCGAACGAGATCAGGCCGCCGATCACGCCGGCGAATATCAGCAACAGCGGCAAGTCGGCGCCCATCCTGATCAGCAGCGGGCGCAGAAAGTTGTCGATGGTGCCGGCGACGATGGCGAAGATGAGCAATACCGTGCCCCATGCGGTCTCGCCGCTCCAATAGAGCCAGACGACGGCGGGGGCGAGCACGAGCGTCGGACCGACCTGGGCGATGCACAGGAAGAGCATCAGGCCGGTCAGCAAAGCCGCGAACGGCACGCCGGAGATTGCAAGTCCGATTCCGCCCAGCAGCGACTGCGCGAGCGCAGTGACCACGACGCCGAGCGCAACGCCGCGGATCGCCTGGCCGGCGAGGCGCACCGCGTCTTCCCCGCGCTCGCCGGCGAGGCGCCGCCCGAACCGCCGCATTTCGACAGCGGCATGCTCCCCGGTCGCATACAGGATGCCCGCGATCACCACCGTGAGCAGAAACTGCACCAGCACGAGGCCCGCGCTTCCCATTTGCGCGGCAAACCATTTCGCGACGTTGCCGGCATAAGGCGCCGCCTTGGCGGCGAGCTCCTGCATGCCTGATGCCGCCGCCTGCTCCCAGAGTTGCGCCACGCGCGCACCGACCACCGGCAGATTGCCGACCCATTCCGGAGGGGGCGGCAGGTTGAAATAGGCGAGCGATTTTGCCCAGCCGACGATGACATCGGCGTTCTCCACGACGGTGCCGATCGCCAGCGTCAGCGGCACTACCAGCACCAGCAGCAGCCCGAGCGTCATCACGGCCACGGCATAGCCCCGCCGGTTCCGCAACCGCGCCTGGACCCTGAGCATGATGGGCCACGTCGGCACCACGATCATGGTCGCCCACACGATCGCGCCCAGGAACGGCCGCAGGATCCAGAACGACGCTGCGATCAACCCGCCGATGAAAAGCACGGCGAGCGTCGTTCGCGTGAGGTCGGAGGGGGTGTATGGCATCACGGGTTTTCTGCCACGGGATTCGATTCTAGCAGGCCCGCTGCACGATCCGCTGCGCGGGAATGAATTCGCAGGTGTTGCCGCGCGGGCGGCGCAGCACGCGTCGAGCCGCATCAGTGCGAGGTGCCGCGGGCGCGTTGATCTATACTTTCGATATGCCATCGTTGCAGTTTGTCGCCCTGCGCCTGCTCGCGGACGGGCGTTTTCGCTCGGGCGAGGACATCGCGCGCGCCGCCGGCGTGTCGCGCGGCAGCGTGTGGCTCGCGGTGCGGGAACTCGAACGCGCGGGACTGGAGATCCACAGGGTGCGCGGCCGCGGCTACCGGCTGTCGCAGTCCGTATCCGTGCTCGACGCCGCGCAGATCGCGCACCATCTGGGCACCGCCGCGCCGCAATTCGCGCTGGAAGTGGTGGACAGCGTGGGTTCGACCAACACGCTGTTGATGCAGCGGGCGAATGCCGGCGCGCCCAGCGCCGCCGCCGTCGCCGCCGAGAATCAAGCGGCCGGACGCGGCAGGATGGGCCGCGCCTGGCACGCGGGCATCGGGGGTGCGCTCACCTTCTCGCTGCTGTGGCGTTTCGAGCGCGGCGCCGGCGCGCTGGCCGGGCTGAGCCTCGCCGTGGGCGTTGCGCTGGCGCGGGTTTTCGAGTCGCTCGGCGCGGCTGGTGCGATGCTGAAGTGGCCCAATGACGTGCTATGGCGCGGCGCCAAGCTGGCTGGCATCCTGATCGAAATGCAGGGCGATGCGCTGGGTCCGAGCCTCGCTGTGATCGGCATCGGCATCAACGTGCGCCTTTCCGAGTCGGTGCGCAAGCGGGTGGACCAGCCCATCACCGATCTTGAGACCGCGTGCGGCAAGACTCTGGATCGCAACGAGGTATTGGCGCGGTTACTGGTGGAACTCCACCGGGTGCTGGAGGAATTTGCAAGCGACGGGTTCGGCGCGCTCCATGGTGAATGGCAGCGCCGTCACGCGTACCAGGGGCGGGTGGTCACACTGGCCCTGCCCGACGGAAGAGTGGAGTCCGGCGTCGCGCGCGGCGTTGCCGACGACGGCGCATTATTGGTGGAGACGGCAACGGTGCTGCGGCGGTATCACACCGGCGACGTCAGCGTGCGGGTCAACTGAACGTGAACGTGCTCGCGATCGATGCCGGCAACACCCGCATCAAGTGGGGCTTGGCGGACACGCAGGGTTGGGTGAGGCAGGGATGGCTCGCCACTCGCGACGCCAGCGAACTCGGCGGCGGGTTCGCGACACTGCCCGCGCCGGCGCGCATCGTGGTCTCCAACGTTGCCGGCCCCGCGGTGGGAAGTATCGTTGCCGCGGCGCTCGCGTCGTTTCAGGTGGAGCCGCGGTGGATCGTCGGCCGGGCGCAGCAGTGCGGCGTGCGCAGCAGCTACGCCGATCCGGCCCAGCTGGGTTCGGACCGCTGGGCTGCGCTCATCGGCGCCT
>MEQT01000066.1 GCA_001770325.1 Betaproteobacteria bacterium RIFCSPLOWO2_02_64_14 | reverse complement strand
ACGACCACATCGCCGAGTCGAACGTCGTCGTCTGCTTTGGACGGATTCGGTACACCACCAGCAATTCCGCACATGATCACGGCTTCGATGCCTTTGCAGTCTCTTAGCAGCGCCATAGTTTCCGCGGCCGCAGAGATATTTCCCATGTCGTTCAGACAAGAGACAACTACCGTATGGGTGCCAGGGCCATCTCGTCGTTTTATGGTTCCGATCTTGTACGTTCGCCCGTCGACGTCCTCTTTTTGATGGCACCCGAAAACTTGGCAGGTTGCCGCGAGTTCCAGCGGTAACGCTGTAACAACCCCGATTGTTGCCGAACTTAGCGGTAGTCGCTCGGTCACGGGCACTTGTCAATTGGATCGTGGCGGGCCGTATGTGGCTGGATGGCCCTTTTTCCCCTGCCATTCATTCTAGGGTGTTGGGGTTACTTTGTGGGGGAAAATAACGGAGACGGAGCCCGGTTTCGATTGCCTCTGACCAAGAGATCGATAAACCGGGCTCCGTCCCTGACGGCTCTGACGGCTGATCACGGCTCTTCACCTAATCCAGCACCAGCGACACCAGTCCGTCGGCGAGCTTGGGCTCGAACCAGGTGGATTTGGGCGGCATGATGCGCCCCGCGTCGGCGACCGCCATCAGGTCCTGCATGCCGGTCGGGTATAGAGAAAACGCCGCGGCCATCCCGCCGGCAACGCGTCGCTCCAGTTCTTCCGGCCCGCGGATTCCGCCGATGAATTCGATGCGCGGGTCGGTGCGCGGATCGCCGATCGCCAGCACCGGCTCAAGCAGATGCTCGGTGAGCAGGCTGATGTCCAGGCGAGCAGTGGGATCGGCCGGAATCCTCGCCGCGTCGATCTCCAGCCGGTACCACTGGCCGGGCAGGTAAAGGCCGAAGGTGCCGCGCCGTTCAGGTATCACCCTGCCGCCGCTGCTCGCCACGTTGAAGCGGGCGGCAACGCGGCGCAGAAATTCCTCGCGCTCGAGTCCATTGAGATCGCGCACCACCCGGTTATAAGGAAGGATGCGCAACTGGTGGTGCGGAAACGCGACGCACAGAAAGCTCTCGTAGCTCGCATCCGTAGACGCCCGCGGCGTGGCGGCGCGGCGCGAGGCTGCCACGCGCGAGGCGGCCGCGGTGCGATGATGGCCGTCTGCGATATAAAGCGCCGGCATTGCGTCAAACGCCGCGGTCAGGCGCGCGATGCGATCGTCTTCGCGTATCACCCACAGCATGTGCCGCACGCCGCTGCCCGCGGTCACGTCGAATTCGGGCGCTGCGCTCGAGGCATCGGCGAGAATCGCGTCAACGTCCGGCGCAGTGGGATAGGCGACCATCACGGGACCCGTATGCGCATTGAGCGCGTCGATCTGGCGGACGCGGTCGTCTTCCTTGGCGGGGGTCGTGAGCTCGTGCCGCCGGATGCGTTGCGCGTCATAGTCGGCGATCGAGCCTGCGGCAGCCAGCCCGGTCTGTGTATGACCGTTCATCACCATCCGGTAGACGTAGTAGCAGGGCTTGCCGTCGCGTTTCAGCACGCCGCGGTCCAGCATGCGCCGCATATTCTCGGCCGCCTTGACATAAACCTGAGGCGAATAGGGATCGGTGCCCTCGGGCAGGTCGATTTCCGGCTTGGAAATGTGCAGGAAGCTCCACGGCTTGCCCTGCGCCTCACCGCGCGCCTCCTCGGTGGACAGCCCGTCGTAAGGCGGCGCGGCCACCTGCGCCGCGTATTCGGGGGTGGGCCGCAGGGCCGCGAAAGGTCGAATCATGTGCAACATCGCCTCCGTCACGTGGTACTTTCGGGATATCCGCAGCGCAAGCCGCGGCAGGTACGTTTGCAACCGCGCCGGTTTCGCGGAGCTGGTCTCCAGCGATTGGCGCCCAATACAACAAGAGCTGCGAATTCTAGCAGCCTGTCGGACTTACCGGTCCGTGCCGGCTGCTAACGGCCGAATGTGAAGAAGAGAAGGGGTGAACTCGCATATCCGTCATCCTTTTTGGATTTTTCTGGCGCCGATCTTACATTAGGAGTTTGTCGGACCTAAGTCCGACAAACTCCTTGGGGTATCATGCCGCGCGATGGATACGCTGACACATGCACTTTCGGGCGCGCTGCTCGCGCGGGCGACGGCGCCGCAGCAGGCCGACCATAACACCCTGCCCTTAGGGCGGCGCCTGCTGATCGGCTTCCTCGCCGCCGCCGCACCCGACCTCGATTTCGTCATCGGGTTTGTCGGACCGATCGAGTACCTGTATCACCACCGGGGGATCACGCATTCGCTCATCATGTTCCCGCTTTGGGCGTTCCTGCTGGCGAGGCTCTGTGCTTTCGCCTGGCGTCGCGACCGGCCGTGGCGCGCCTATTTCGGCGTCATCGCGATGGGGCTCGCCATCCATATCGCGGGCGACTGGATCACGTCGTTCGGGACGATGATATTCGCTCCGTTATCCGACGCGCGCCACGGCATCGGCACCACTTTCATCATCGACCTCTGGTTCACCGGCATCATCCTGGCCGCGCTCGGAGTCTCGGCGATGTGGCGCGCTTCCCCGGTGCCCGCGATCGCCGGGCTGGCGGCGCTCAGCGGCTATGTTGCGTTCCAAGGTGTATTGCAGCAGCGCGCGATCGAGTGGGGAGATGCGTACGCCGCGGCTTCCGGGCTGCGGCAAGCCGCGGTCACCGTCCAACCGCGCCCGGTATCGCTATACAACTGGTTGGTGATCGTGCGCAATGGTGAAGAGGTGCGCTACAGCTTCGTAAACTTGCTGCGGCGCGAACCGCTGCCGCTTGCTCCTGATGCGGGCTTCATCGCGCGCCTCGATGCGCCTTACCTGCCGCTTGCGCAGGCGCAGTGGGTGTTCGGGAGCCGTTTCGGGACGTCGGAAGCCGAACGCGCCGTCGCGCGCGAGGCGTGGTCGCTGCCGCAGTTCGCGTTCTTCCGCTGGTTTGCCGAGGAGCCGTTGCTGTTGCGAGTGGATGCCGGCAACCCTTCGGCCTGCGCGTGGTTCCAGGACCTGCGCTTCTTTACGCCGGGCCGCAGCACCTGGCCGTTCCGCTACGGCATGTGCCGGGAAGGCGGCGGCGAGTGGCGCACCTATCGACTGTTGGGCGAAAATACCAAAACGCCGATCCCCTGATCATCAGCTAAAGGAGATGCAGGCATGAACTGGAAACCCCTGGCCGTCATCCTGCTCGCCGGCGCGCTCGCCGGATGCCAGACGGTGCGGACCACGCAGTCCGGCACGGTGGGTGTCGACCGCCAGCAGACCATGATGCTTTCCGCGACGGAAGTGAATCGCGCGGCGGAGCAGGCGTACCAGCAGACGCTGCAGCAGGCGGCCCGAAAGGGGACGCTCAACCGCAATGCGGGGCAGGTCGCGCGCGTGCGCGCCATCGCCAACCGTCTGATTCCGGCGACCCGCGCGTTTCGCAGCGACGCGCCAGGATGGCGGTGGGAGGTCAGCGTCATCAGCTCCAACGAGCTCAACGCGTGGTGCATGCCGGGCGGGAAGGTCGCGGTTTACACGGGGCTCATGGACCGCTTGCGGTTAAGCGATGACGAACTCGCCGCGGTGATGGGTCACGAGATCGCGCACGCGCTGCGCGAACACGGGCGCGAGCGCGCGTCGCAACAGGCCGCGCAGGGCGCGGTGCTGGGAATCGGGGCCGCATTGCTGGGCTTGGGCGACGCCGGCGCGAGCCTCGCCGGTATCGTTGCGGACGTGACGATCGGCATGCCGTATTCGCGCGAATTCGAGCGCGAGGCCGACCGCATCGGCGTCGAGCTTGCCGCGCGCGCCGGCTACGATCCACGCGCCGCGGTCAGCCTGTGGCAGAAGATGGCGCAGGCCTCCGGCGGCGGCCCGCCGGAGTTTCTCTCGACGCACCCTGCGCCGCAGAACCGCATCCAGGATCTGCAAGGCTACGCGGCGCGCGTCATGCCGCTCTACGAATCCGCGCGGCGAGGAGCAAGGCGTTAAGCTGATGCCGAGCTCGAACCACGGTCGGCTTGACCTGGATCAAGCCGCGCCTGCCGCCGGGCGTTAGCATCCGAAACGCCGGCGCTTGCCGGCACGGAGAGTGTTCCTGATATGCGTTATCGAACAGTCGTTTTCGCGGCGTTATGGCTCGGCGCAATGGCGGTCTCGAACGGGATCGCGCTCGCTGCAGAACAGTCCGGAACGTCGCGTCCCCAGATGAAAAGGGAGATCATCCCGGGCTCGGAGCTCATGACGCCGCAGGAGCGCGAGCGTTACCGGCAGCGCATGCGCAGTGCGAAGTCCGACGATGAGCGCAATCGTTACCGCGCCGAACATACAAAGCAGATGCAGGAGCGCGCGCGCCTGCGGGGTTTGCGCCTCGCCGAGCCTGTTGCCGGAGACAGGAAGTGAAGCGCGCCTGGGCGGGTTGTCTGGCGCTGATGTTGTACGCGGGCGATGTGCCCGCGGCAGGAGACGCTGCGCGCGGCGTGAAGCTGCACGACGACTGCCTCGGGTGCCACGGCACTGAACTCTACGTTCCGGAGAAGGCGAAAATCAAGACGCTCGCCGCGCTCAAGAAGGAAATCGATCGCTGGAACGACCGGATGAATCCCAAGTTCACGAAGCAGGAGGTGGAGGACCTGCTCGAGTATCTCAACCGCGACTTCTACAAGTTCCCGAAATAACGCTTCGGTTTGACGAGGTTCATTCAGGCGAGCGCGAGCCGAGCCAGCCGCCGAGCGTATAGACCAGGGTCATCGCTATGCCCGCCGTCGCAAACAGCACGAGCGGCTCCCACTTGTTATTGATGAGACTCAAGGAGGAGACCGCGGTCATCCCCACCCAGAGCCTGGTGTATCGAACCACGCCCGGTCCGAGCGCGATCAGACGCCTGCGCAAGCTCGTGTAACCGAGCGCAAAAGAGGCCACGGCGCCCAGCCCGCCCGCCGCATTCAGGCCCGCGTCGCTGCCGGCGAACATGGAAAAAAGAGCGCTGCCGGCGATTGCAAGCACCGTGATGTCGTAGACCAACCCCAGAACCCTGGTCGATGGCCCGGCGGCACCCGATGCGGAGACGTGTGGCTGTGCCGCCGGGCGATCACCGTTCATCCGACAAGGCCCGGCCGAGCCAGAGCATCAGAGCCGCGGCGATTAAGGTCCATCCGGCGACTTGTGGTGCAAGGTTTACCATGTTCGCTTCCGATCGAAGCCATGTTCATCTCGTGGCTGCGCCGCATTATCTCGCATCTTGTGCCCGCGCCGAGGTCGCGGCGGTGGCGGCGCGGGAGCTTACAGGATGGCGGGCAACT
Source organism: Betaproteobacteria bacterium RIFCSPLOWO2_02_64_14 (assembly GCA_001770325.1). Classification (GTDB taxonomy): domain Bacteria; phylum Pseudomonadota; class Gammaproteobacteria; order Burkholderiales; family SG8-41; genus DSOT01. Next base: position 2,936 of record MEQT01000066.1, on the reverse strand, counting down.
CCCGGATGTTGCCGAGCACGCGGTGCGCGGCGGTGAACCGCCGGCCCGCTGTCAGCCGGCTCGGCACGATCACGCACCGGATGCCCGCTGCGGTCGCCGATGCAAGGCCGCGTTCCGAGTCCTCCACCACCAGGCATTCCGCTTTCCGCACGCCGGCGCGCTCGACGCCTTTCAAATACGGCGCAGGATGCGGCTTGGGCTCGCTGTAGTCGCCGGCGGCCAGAACGAAATCGAAATACTGCAGGAGCCCGCTATTCTCGTGGATGATGTCGAAGTGCTCGCGCTGGGAACTGGTGACGATGCCCATCGCGTAGCGCCCGTGCAAGGCGCGGAGCACCTCCTCCACGCCGTCGAGGACGCGCGAGTGCTCGCGGAGGAGGTCGGCATAGAGCGCGCTGCGCTCCCGGCGTACCTCGTCGAGTTCGCCTTCCGGCCAGCCGTGGCGCTCGGCGAAATACAGGATGCCCCGGCTTTGTGCGAGGAAAAGCTCGTGGTACTGCTCTTCGCTGAGAGCGATGCCGCGGCGGGCGAGGACATCACGGGTGGCGGCGAAATAGAGGTGCTCGGTATCGACCAGCACACCGTCGTTGTCCCACAGTATGGTTTTCAGCATGCCGGAAGGTTCTGGCTCAGGCGAGCTCGGCAAAGACGTCGCGGATGGCGGCGACGCGTGACTTGACGTCGGGCAGCGTGGCCTCGATGCGGAGCTTGTCGGGACCGCCAAGGCGGTAATTGCGGCGCGACTGCACGAGTTTCAACACCCTGGCCGGTTCGATCGGCGGCGCGGGAACGAACTGGAGCAGGATCGCCGAATCGGTGGCGTCGATGCGGGTGACGCCGAGCGGTTTGCCGAGGATGCGCAGGCGGTGGCTGTCGAGGAGTGCCCGCGCCGGATCCGGCAGCGGTCCGAAGCGGTCGACGAGTTCCTCGCGCAATGCGGTGAGCTCATCCTCGTCCGCGCAGTTGGCCAGGCGCTTGTAGAGCACCAGCCGCTCGTGGATATCGCTGCAGTAGTCAGCCGGCAGCAGGGCGGGGGCATGGAGATTGATCTCGGTCGTCACCCCCAGCGGCGCGGCGAGATCGGGTTCCCTGCCCTCCTTGAGCGAGCGCACGGCCGCATCCAGCATCGCGCAGTACAGGTTGAACCCGACCTCCTGCATTTCCCCGCTCTGCGATTCGCCCAACACCTCGCCGGCGCCGCGGATTTCGAGATCGTGCATGGCGAGAAAGAAGCCCGAGCCGAGTTCTTCCATCATCTGGATCGCCTCCAGGCGCTTGCGCGCCTGCGCCGTGACCTGCCCCTCTTCCGGCAGCAGCAGGTAGGCATAGGCTTGGTGGTGCGAGCGCCCCACGCGTCCCCGCAACTGGTGCAGTTGCGCCAATCCGAACTTGTCAGAGCGGTTGATGATGATGGTGTTGGCGCTCGGCACGTCGATGCCCGTTTCAATGATCGTCGTGCACAGCAGCAGGTTGAAGCGCTGCTGATAGAAGTCGCGCATCACGTGCTCGAGGTCGCGTTCCCGCATCTGGCCGTGCGCGATGTGCAGCCGCGCTTCGGGAAGCAGGCGTGCAAGCGTCTCGGCGGCATGCTCGATGGAGTCGATGTCGTTGTGCAGGAAGTAGATCTGCCCGCCGCGTTTCAGTTCCCGCAGCACGGCCTCGCGGATCAGCGATTTGCTGTATTTCGACACGAAGGTCTTGATCGCAAGCCGGCGCTGCGGCGCGGTGGAGATGACCGAGAAATCACGCAGGCCCTCGAGCGACATCGCGAGCGTGCGCGGGATCGGCGTCGCGGTCAGCGTCAGGACGTCGACCTCGGCCCGCAGCGCCTTGAGGCGTTCCTTCTGGCGCACGCCGAAGCGGTGCTCTTCGTCGATGATGACGAGCCCCAGGTTCTTGAACCGGACGTCGCGCGCGAGCAGCTTGTGCGTGCCGATGGCGATGTCGACGCGACCCGCGGCAAGCCCGGCGAGAGCCTCGGCGGACTCGCGGGCCGAACGGAAACGCGAAAGTTCGGCGATTTTCACCGGCCAGTCGGCGAAGCGGTCGGAGAAGGTGTTGAAGTGCTGTTCGACGAGCAGCGTGGTCGGAACCAGCACCGCCACCTGCTTGCCGTCCGCGACCGCGACGAATGCCGCGCGCAGCGCGACTTCGGTCTTGCCGAAACCGACGTCGCCGCAGATCAGCCGATCCATGGGTTTTCCGCTCTTCAGATCCTCGAGCGTCGCGTTGATCGCCGCGCCCTGGTCCAAGGTTTCCTCGAACGGAAAGCCTTCGCTGAACGCCTCATAGTCGTGCTGCTGAACCGTGAAGGAGTACCCCTCGCGCGCGGCGCGGCGCGCATAGAGCGCGAGCAGTTCCGCGGCGGTATCGCGTACCTGGCGCGCCGCTTTCTTCTTGGCCTTGTCCCACTGCCCGCTGCCGAGCTGGTGCAGAGGCGCCTCGCCCGGAGCCGCGCCGCTGTAGCGGCTGATGAGATGCAGACTCGAGACCGGCACGTAGAGCTTGTCCCCGCCGGCATATTCGAGCGTGAGAAACTCGGTTTCACCCTCGCCCAGATCCATGTTCTGAAGCCCAAGATAGCGGCCGATGCCGTGCTGTTCGTGCACGACCGGGTCGCCGGGCCTCACTTCCGACAGGTCGCGCAGCAATCCTTCCGGGGTGGCGCGGCGCGTGTCGCGTTCGCGGCGGGTTCGAGCCTGCGCCGCGTACAGCTCGTTCTCGGTGACAATTGCGAGCGAGGCCGCCGGCAGGATGAATCCGTCGTGCAGCGGCCCCACGCCGAGCATGACCGCCGCGCTCCCGCGAACGAATTCCTCGTACGAGGCGCAGGTCGGCGGGCGAAAATCGTACTCGGCGAAGAACTCGAGCATGGTCTCCCGCCTGCCGGGGCTTTCGGCCAGCAGCAGCGTGCGTCCGCCGTGTTGCCCGAGGAA
>MEQT01000065.1 GCA_001770325.1 Betaproteobacteria bacterium RIFCSPLOWO2_02_64_14 | reverse complement strand
GTCAAACTTCCGGCCGAGCTCGCGTATCAGCGCGAACGACAGCGTATTCAGCGCATCGGGCCGGTTCAGCGTGATGACCGCGAATTCCTCGACGCGGGCAAGTTCAATCGACATGCAAGTCAGGTGAACGGTGAACGGTGAAGGTTGAATGGTAATGGGTCTGGAGCCCGTCGTGGAACTGCTGGGTTACCGGTCACTGGTCACGGGTCACGCCCTTCCCTCGGCGCCCAGCGCACCGGCGCGGGTGTGATGCGTCCCGCTTTCACCCACTCAACGAGTTCGCGCTTCAGTATCTTGCCGCTTGCAGTAAGCGGAAACGCGTCGAGCGCGATGAAAAACTCCGGCATGTCGTATTTTGACAGGCCGGCCGCGTGGAGATGTTCCAGGACCTCGTCGGCTGCCAGCGTCGCGCCCTCGCGCGCGATGACGGCGAGGCAGACGCGTTCGCCGAGGCGGCCGTCCGCGACCGGGAATGCGGCTGCCTTGAGCACGCCGGGGTGCTTCAGCGCCATGCCCTCGATGCGCCCGGGGTGGATGTTGTAGCCGCCGCGGATGATGAGGTCCTTCTTGCGTCCCACGATCTGCAGGTTGCCGTGGGCGTCGAAGCGTCCCAGATCACCGCTCATGAACCAGCCGCCGGCGTTGAACGAATTCTCGGTCGCGATCTGGTTGTCGAAATAACCGAGCATGAGCAGCGCACCGCGGGTGCCGATTTCGCCGATCTCCCCCGGCTTCGCCTCCACGTCAGGATTCTCCTGATCGAAGAGGCGGGTTTCGTAGCCGTGGCACGCCTTGCCGCAGGTGGACGTGATGACCTCCGCATCGTCGTCCGGGAGCGTGTACTGGTGCGAACCGTTTTCGGTCATGCCGTAGATGTTCTGCGGCTTGATTCCCATCGCGAGGAAAGACTGCGCGGTTTCAGACGGGATGATCGATCCCGCCATGTAGAAGAGGCTCACCTGGCCCAGTCGCTCGAGGCCGCGCCGTTTCATGTCCGCGAGGACGTCGATCGCGTGCGTCGGCACGCCCATCACGTAGGTGGCGCCGGTCGCGATGATCCAGTCGAGCGGTTTCATCCCCGGTGGCGGATCGTTCACGACGAGTTCAAAGCCTGCCACGAGGCTCTGCTCGAGCGCCACCGTCGCGATGTGATGCGACAGCGGGCTGTGGGTCAGAAGCACGGTGCGCCCATCGTGGCGCCAGTCCTTCACCATCGCGCGGCCGTTGGCGAGCAACGTGTTGTCCGAGTGCAGCACGCCCTTCGGCGTGCCGGTCGTCCCGGACGTGAACGCGAGGTAGACGATCTTGTCGGGACTGGCATCCGGATCAGGAAGCGTGCCTTCAAGGGGCACGTTCCCGATAGGGGGAAAGGCAGCGTATCCGTGAGGAGCCTGCTTTTCATCATCTGCCGGAGCGAGCTGATAGATCCGTTTCATGCACGGGATCGACCGCGCTGCCGCGAACACGTCCTGCCGACCCGCGTCCGCGCCATGGCCGCGCTGCGCAAAGAACGCAGCCGTATGTATGCGTTTCAGCAACTCAACGACTTCCGCCACAGTGTAATTCTGATGCAGCGACGGATTGCACACGTAGCCGTTGCGCGAGCAGGCGAGCATGACGACTACCGCCTCCACCCGGTTGGGAAGCCACACCGAAACGCGCTGACCCCGCCGCAGTCCCGCCTGGTGGAGGTCGGCTGCGAGCGCGTCCACCCACGCACGCAGTTGCGCCCATGTCAGACGGTGGCGGCTGTCGCGCAGCGCGCAGGCCGTCCCCCGCTCGGCTGCGTGCCGCGCGAGCAGCGCGTACATCGTGTCCTCGCGCCAGAAGCCCGCCTCGTAATGCCGGCGCGCAGTCTGCGGATCGTGCAGAGTGAGTATCGTGCTCAATGAACCGCCCAGTCGTCAGGAACAGCAGGACCATCAACCACAGGGTGCACGATGAACACGAATGGGAGGCGGTTCATATAAAAAATTCGGGCGCGCGCTATCGACCGAATTTTTCCGGGTCGGGCTTGCGTTTCTCGCCGAAAGCCTTGCCGAGTTCCTGCGACTCCTCGCTGTCGAGGTAGAGCCGCAGCAGGAGGTCGTGCGAGACGCGCGCGAGCCCCGACACCCCGCCGTGGCGCGCGGTGAACGCGGCTTTGAGTGCGGCGAGCGCGAACGCGCCGCGCTCGGAGACTTCCAGCGCCATCTTGCGGGTCTCCTCCTCCAGCTTGTCGTCCGCCACGACCTTGTTGATGAGCCCGATGGCGAGCGCCTCGCGCGCGGTTAACCGGGGATTGGTGAACCACAACTCCTTCGCCTTCTTCTTGCCGACGAGGTCCTCGAGATACCAAGTGCCGTAGCCCGCGTCGAAACTCCCCATCATCGGGCCCACCTGCCGGAAGACCGCGCTCTCCTTCGCGATGGTGAGATCGCACATCACCTGCAGCACCTGGCCCCCGCCCACCGCGTAGCCGTTGACCGAGGCGATCACCGGTTTCTGCAGGCGCTCTATGCTCTCGTAGATATCGAGCGTGGGCAGCATGCCGGCGTACAGTGTCGAATCCTCCATCCCCTCCTTGCGCCCGCCGATGCAGAAAAACCGGTCCCCCGCGCCGGTGATCACCAGCACGCGCGTTCGCGTCTCGCGGCGGACGTCGTCGATGCAGTCACGGATCTCGTGGCACATCGCGGGCGTGAACATGTTGCCGTCGTGCGGGCGGTTCAACGTGAGCCACCCGACCGGGCCGTCTTCGCGATAGAGGATCGTCTCGTGACTCATGGGATAGGACCGGCTTTGACGGGCAAATTGGCAGGCTCTTATACTACCGCACCCGGGTATCGCCTGCGCGCCGCGGCCTGATCGTGACGCGGGCGGGGCACCCGCCGGAAATCCACAGGAGATCTCACATGTACGGCTGGCGCGGACGCATCGGATTGCTGGTTCCTTCGATCAACACCACCATGGAAACGGAGTTCTGGCGCATCGCGCCCCCGGGCGTGTCGGTGCACAGCGCGCGCATCGCGGGCGGGCGCCACGGCACGCCGGAGGAACTGCGCAGCATGGAGAACGCGAGCAAGGCCGCCGCGCGCGACGTGGCGATGGTCGAGCCCGATGTGGTGGCATACGGGTGTACCAGCGGCAGCTTCTTCGAGGGGCCGGAGTGGAACCGGAGGATCTGCGAGCAGCTGACCGAGATCACCGGAGCGCCGACGGTGACGACTGCCGGCGCCATGGCGGCGTGCCTTGCCGCCGGGGGCCATCGCCGGGTCGATGTGGTGACGCCGTACGTCGAACTCACCAACGAGCGGCTGAAGCAGTTCCTGCGCGCGCACGGCATCGAAGTGAACCGCCTGGGCACTTTCGACATGCTGGACATGTTCGATCACGCCAAGATTGAGCCCAGCGAGATCTACCAGAAGGTGAAGGAAACCAACAGCAGCGACACCGAAGCGATATTCGTCGCCTGCACGCAGTTGCGCGCGCTCGAAGTGGTGGACATGCTGGAGCGTGACCTCGGCAAACCGGTCTACTCGGCGGTGCAGGCTTCGGCGTGGCAGGCCTACATGGAAATGGGGGTCGATCCGCGCATCACCGACTGCGGCAGCCTGCTGCGCAAGCTTTCCGAACCCGGCGCGCTCAAGCAGCCGGCGAAGAAGTTGCGCAAGTCGGCCTGAGCGTGGACAGCGCGACCGACGCGTTCGATGTCGTGGTGGTGGGCGGGGGCGGCGCCGGCCTCGCCGCTGCGTCCGAAGCGGCGAGGCTCGGGCGCAGCGTGGTGCTGCTCGAAAAAAATCCGCAACCTGGCGGTTCCACCTCATGGTCCGTGGGCTCGATCACGGCCACCAACACGCGGCACCAGCAACGGGCCGGCATACTCGACACGCCGCAGGAGCATTTCGAGGACCTCGGCCGCTTCGCCGGTTCCCTGGCCCCGCGCGACAATCTGGCGCTGCGGCGCATCCTGGTGGAGCATACCAACGAAATCGTCGAGTGGCTCATGGCGCACGGCGTCGTCTTCGTCGGGCCGGTGCCGGAACCGCCGCATCGCTACGATCGCATGCACAACGTCGTGCCCAATTCCCGTTCGTTTGCCTATCACCTTGCACGCCATTGCCGCAGCCTCGGCGTGGACATCCGGGTCCATACTCGTGTGATCCGACTCGTGACCGAGGGCAGGCGCGTGATTGGCGTTGAAGCGACGCATGCCGGCGGAGCGGTGCGGCAATTCCATGCGCGCGGTGGAGTCGTGCTCGCAAGCGGCGATTACAGCGGCGACCGTGCGTTGAAGACCGAGTTCGTATCGGCGGACCTGGGCGAAGTCGATGCCGTGAACGCCACCAACACCGGCGATGGCCATCACATGGCGCGGGAACTCGGCGCGGTGGTGCTGAACGGCGACGTCATCTCCGGGCCGATCATGCGCTTCATCCCGCCCACGCGCGCGAATCTGCTGCGCGAGCTTCCCCCGTGGCGTCCGTTGGCGTGCTTGATGGCATGGTGTTACGAGCATCTGCCGCCGTGGCTGCTGCGGCCGTTTCTGATGAGCTTTCTCACGACCGCGCTCGGGGCTTCGCCCAATCTCTTCAAGCACGGGGCGATCCTGGTGAACCGCAGCGGGGAACGCTACACGGATGAACTCGGCAAACCCAATCTCGACACCGCGAAGCAACCCGACCGCATGGCATGGATCGTGTTCGACGACGAGATCGCGCAGAAATTTTCGGCCTGGCCCAATTATGTTTCCACGGCGCCGGGCGTGGCCTACGCCTATCTCGCCGACTACCGGCGCAATCGCAGCGACATCTATCATCGCGCCGGCACCATCCATGGGCTTGCGCGCAGCATGGGCATACCGGAGGCGGCGCTCGCACGCACGCTGGAAGGTTACAATGCCACAGGGCGACAAGTACGCCCGGCGCTGGTGACGGCGCCGTTTTTCGCCCTGGGCCCGGTCAAGAGCTATGTGATTTTCACCGACGGCGGCCTCAAGGTGAGCGAGCGGCTCGAGGTGTTGCGCGGAGACGGGAGCGTGATCGAGGGGCTCTATGCCGCCGGGGCGACGGGGCAGGGCGGGTTGCTCCTCGAGGGACACGGCCACCATCTCGGGTGGGCGTTCATCTCCGGCCGCATTGCGGGCCGCAACGCGGCGTTTGACGTGCCACCGCGGGCCAAGTAAGGTGAAACCATGATCTTCATGTCGCAAAGTGGGCTCACCGACAATCGCCGCGCCGCGGATTGGGACCTGTGGTACATGGAGCATCTTCGCATCATGCTGACGGTGCCGGGCGTCTCCTCCGCGCAGCGGTTCATGACCGACTCGCCGGATTATCCGCCATCGCTCGCGATGTACACCATCGCCGGCGCCGGGGTGTTCGAAGACCCCTACTACCGCAGCGTGCGCGGCCTGGGCGAGTGGCTGCCGCTCGTGGACCGCCGCTACTACCAGCGCAATCTGTTCTCCGGGCTCGACCGGGCGCCGGCCGTTGCGAGCACTGCATACCTGCTCGTCGCCGACCGCCCGCGCGAAGACGTGGCGCTCGCCGAGCTTGGGCTGACCTGGCTCGTCTGCGCCGGCATCGACCGCTCCACCGCGCTGCGTGGAATTGCGGTGGTGGATGCGCCACCCCGCCCGCGCGGTGGCGTCGCGGTGTACCGCCCAGTGACCGAACCCATGCACGCGGGCAATGCATGAAATTCCGAGGAGAGCAGGCATCATGAAATCGCGCATCAAACAGTTGGCGCACATCGCAGGCGCCGTGATCGTCATCGCAGGTCCGCCGTTGCCCGCGGGCGCGCAGAGCGGCTACCCCACCAAATCCATCCGCTGGATCGTGCCATGGCCGCCGGGCGGCGGCGCCGATGTGTTGTCGCGGATGCTGAGTCCGAAGCTTGCCGAGGCACTCAAACAGCAGATCGTGATCGATAATCGGGGCGGTGCCGCCGGCAACATCGGCGCCGAACTCGCGGCGAAATCGCCGCCCGACGGCCACACCGTCTTGTTTGCATACTCGGGCACCCATGCGATCAATCCCAGCATCTACAGCAGGATGCCATTCAAGGAGAGCGATTTCGCGCCGATCATCATGCTCTCATCGGTACCGCAGGTGCTCGTTGTGCACCCATCTGTTCCGGTGAAGAACGTGAAGGAATTGATCGCTCTCGCCAGGACGCGGCCCGGGCAACTGACCTACGGCTCGAGCGGGAACGGTGCGTTCAACCATCTCACCGGCGCGCTGTTCGCGAACGTGGCGAAGGTCAACATCGTGCACGTCCCCTACAAGGGCGGCGGCCCGGCGGCAGTGGCGCTGCTCTCCGGCGAGATCACGATGATCCTCGGGGAGCCGGCCTCCATCGTCGGTTTCGTGAAGGCGGGCAAGGTGCGGGCGTTGGCGGTCACCGGGGAGAAGCGCGCGTTGGGCATGCCGGAACTGCCGACGATGGCGGAGGCGGGCGTTTCCGGTTACGCGGCTACGTCCTGGAACGGCATGCTCGCGCCCGCAGGCGTGCCGGCGCCGATCATCAAGCGGCTGAACGACGAGTTCAACCGCATCATCAGCGATCCGGAGATGAGGAAGCGCATGCTCGGCAACGGCTACGAGCCGGTGGGCGGTTCGCCCGAGAAATTCGGCGCGCACATCCGCGCCGAGATCGCGAAGTGGGCGCCAGTCGTCAAGGCGACCGGCGTGAGGGTCGATTGATGGCTGCGCCGCCCGGCCGGCGCATTCCGGGCGGGCGGTCATGAGCCGGCCGATGGGGCTGCTCGTCGCCGGGTTCAACTACGCTGCGGTCAACGCCGGCGAGTTCAACGACTGGTATGAAACCGAGCATCTGCCGCAGCTCTCGCAGGTGTCCGGATGCCTTGCGGCACGCCGTTTTCGGGTCACTTCGGGTGCTCAGCGTTACCTTGCGCTCTACCACCTGACGGGGCCGGAAGTCGTGGCCTCGAAGGCGTGGGAGGCGGTGGCCGCCACGCCGTGGACGCTCAGGCTTCGACCCCATATCTGCGACCGGCTCCGCTTGGTACTGCGCCGCTACCGGCGCGATGCAGCCTAGCCCGGCGCGTCAACGGAATCCGCGAGCGGTGCGTTATGCGCATACGTCCGGGAAGACCGGATGGCGCGTTTTCATACCAATTACAGGAGAAGAAGGACATGAGCAAGCTGCTTTCCACGATCATCGCGGTCGCTTTCGCTGCCGCTTCCGCCACGGCCGCGGCGCAAGCCACGAAGCCGGCACCGGCGACACCTGCGACTCCGGCCGCACCCGCGGCTCCGGCGAAGGGCGATGCCGCGAAGGCGACGGCGGCGACGCCGGCCCAGCCGGCGACCCCGGCGCAGCCCGACAAGCCCAAGGCCGCCAAGGCCACGAAGAAGAAGGGCAAAGCCAAGTCCAAAGGCGATGGCAAGACCAAGACCAAGGCCAAAGGCAAGAAGGCAGACGCCAAGAAAGCCGACGCTCCCAAGGCTGACGCACCGAAGAGCGACGCGAAGAAGTAACGCTTCCAGGCCCGCAACGCAACGCGGGCCTCTGGTATCACCCAAGGGCGGCTTCAGGCCGCCCTTTTTTGCGTCATGCGCGCTGAGTCGGGCGCGAAACGGGTCTGCCGTGCGCAGCAAGCGGAAGAGCTCGTGTGTCAAATTACTCGCCGCTGGTTTAGCATTCGCGGTTTGGTCGATTAATGTGCCGGCAGCTCACTCGTGAGCTGCCGGCGTCGATCAGCGAACGCACGGAGCGACATGAGCGGGATCTGGGTGGGGATAGACACTGGCGGCACGTTCACCGACCTGGTGCTGATCGACTGGGCGAGCGGCGCCTATCACTA
>MEQT01000064.1 GCA_001770325.1 Betaproteobacteria bacterium RIFCSPLOWO2_02_64_14 | reverse complement strand
CTCACGCGCACCCTGAAGCACGCCCAACTGGTGCGCGTGCAGGGCACCGACGCGCCCTTCGAGACCTTTGTGCGCGACAAGCTGGAAGCGCTCGCGACACTCAAGCCGCGGCTTGTCGCCGACGCCGCGAAGCTTCCGGGATCGCGCATACTCGACGGCCGCTTCACCGCCGTGCAACAGGCGGTGTGCACGCCCAAGGGGCGCGCTGCCGCCGCGCAGTATCTGCGCGCGTTTGTCGAAGATGTCAAAGCGAGCGGCATGGTGGCCAGGCTCATCGAGAAGAATGGCGTGCGCGGCGTAGCGGTTGCGCCAGCAGAGCCGGTGTAGTCAGTCGAGTCTGACGGGTGGCGAGTGACGGGTGACCCTTATCCCTCCGGCTTCACCGGCGAGTGGTTCACGACCTTCGGCCCGATGACGCTCGCGCCGCAAGGTGAGAAAGTTGTCGGCACGTATCGCTACGCCAACACCGAAGGCCGCATCGAAGGCGAGGCGACCGGAGACACCCTGAATTTCACCTATACCTCGCCGGACGAGCGCGGGGAGGGAGCGTTTCGTCTCCTGCGTCCCGGGAAATTCGCCGGCACATACGTGGGGAGCGGCGAGAGCCGCGCCCAGCGCTGGGAGGGCGAGCGTGGCTGGGACGGCGTCTGGGAAAGTGATTTCGGGCGGGTGCGGTTGATACACGAGGCGGAGCGCATCCACGGTTTCTACGAAGGCGCGGGCCTGTCGGTCATCGAAGGGCAGTTGCGTGACGGAAGGCTCGAATTCCGCTACCGTGAACCCAGCGCTTCCGGCGAGGGCCGCTTTCTGTTGAGCGATGATGGCCTCGCCTTTGCCGGCGAATGGCGCACGCCCGAGAGCGCCGAATGGTCGCCCTGGAGCGGCAGGCGCCTGCAGCCTGAGCCGGGATTGACATGGCTCGTCGTGCTGGAGGCGCATTGGCAGCTCAGTCTCGCCGAAAGCGAATACGCCTTCGGCGACATGTTGCGCGAGGTGTTCGCGCCGCTGCCTAACGTGCGCGTGCGGCAGCGGTTCTTTCACGACGCGCAAAGCCTCGAGCACTGGTGCCGCGAGCTGCTCTTTCTTCCCGAGCCCGCCATCGTGATGATCGCGAGCCACGGCGTCGCCGAGGGCCTGAGCGTGCACGGCGAGGTCATCAACACCACGCGCGTGCTCGAAAGCCTGCGCTACGCCGAGACCCTGAAGCTGCTGCACTTCTCGTCATGCCTCGTCGGCGAACGCGCGTTGACCAGACAGCCTTATCCCATATCCGGCTACACGACGAGCGTCGATTGGGGCGCGAGCGCGCTGCTGGAGTTCACCTATCTTGACCTGATGCTCAATCGCGGGCTGGATCCGGCAGAAGCAGCGGCGAAGCTGCCCACGCTGATTTCCTACGCCGGTGATGTCGTGTCGCGCGATTCGCCTTACCCCGCGGCCGGCTTTCGCTTCTTCCCGGCCCGCTGATCCGTGCGACCGGGCTAGCCCATCAGGGCGTTGGCGCGCTGCTGAATCTCGTCGGCGGGGACGTCTTCCTTGTGGGTCGCGATGTGCCAGATGTGCCCGAAGGGATCCTTCAAACTGCCGGAGCGGTCGCCGTAGAATTTGTCGTCCACCGGCTGCTCCAGCTTCGCACCAATGGCAACGGCCTTGCCGACGAACAAATCGACATTCGCGACGTAAAGGAAAATTCTCATGGGCGAGCCGCCGAATGACTGCGGCCCCCGCAGGCCCGTTGCCGGGTGCTCGTCGGAAACCATGATGCGGGAATTGCCGATCCTGATCTGCGCGTGACCGACCTTGCCGCCGTGTTCGACGCGCATGGTTTCCGTCGCCCCGAACGCGCGCTTGTAGAAGTCGAGCGCCTCCGCGGCGTCGTTTACGACCAGGTACGGTGTTGCGGTATGGTGTCCCCGGGGGACGGGCCGTGCCTTGGTTACCATGACTCCTCCAATTTGCCGTCCTCACCGCTCACAGGCAAAGCGCGCTTGTGCAGGGCCTCGTGAGAAACGCGATGGAGCGTGCCGGTTGCCAGATCCACGTAGGCGCCGGGTTCGCTGATTTCTTCCCATGCCAGGGGGTGAAGCGACCGGTCGTTCCGGATTGCTGCCGCTTTGAGTTCAGCCATGACCGTGACTCCTTTCAACATCGGTTCGACGTCTGTCAACCCGGGCGGCGGGGCGGGGGTGCCCGCGTCGCGCCGTCATCGACAGGCTACGGCGGCAACATGACCCGCACGTGACAAAAAAAATGTCAGTCGATCTGCCCGGCGTCTCCGGCCGCCCGACACAGGCCAATCGCCGCACTCTCACTTAAATCGCAAAGTGGAAGCGATATCCGTGCCAAACGTCGCAGGTTTCGAAAATGACGCAGAAAAAGCAAGATCCACGAGGGAAGAAGCGTACCGAATCGATTCCCGATGCAGGAGGGAGCCAGACGCGCGGGTGCCGCGAACGTCGTCGGCTGACGACGTCGATGCAGCCGCGCGCAGTAATCGCCTGATTATCGTACTGTTCCTTTGTAGCTGATCGGAGACGCCACAAAGGCGGAGTACACCCGCACGCTCGGGATTTGAAAGAAAAGTCACGAATTGCAAGGCCGCATGAAACCATGCCACGATCGCGGATTATGGTGAAACTGAACGCGCAGGACCTGGAAGCGATTGCCGGGGGCACGCTGGAGCACTACGAGCGGCATGCCGCGGACTTTTGGCGGGGAACGCGCGGGCACGATGTGGCCCAGAACATCGAGGCGCTGCTCCGGCACATCGAGGGCGCGCCGCCGTTCACGATCCTCGATTTCGGGTGCGGACCGGGCCGCGACCTGAAAGCGTTCTCGGAACTCGGTCACGTCGCAGTCGGTTTGGAAGGCGCGGAGCCCTTCGCCGGAATGGCGCGCGCCTTGAGCGGCTGTGAAGTCTGGCAGCAGGACTTCCTGAAGCTCGATCTGCCCGCCGCCCGCTTCGACGGCGTGTTCGCCAACGCCGCGCTGTTCCACGTCCCGAGCCAGGAGCTGCCGCGGGTGTTGCTCGAGCTGCACGCCGCACTGAAGCCGCGCGGCGTGCTGTTCAGCTCGAATCCGCGCGGGCAGAACGAGGAAGGGTGGAGCCAGGGGCGCTACGGCGCCTATCACGATCTTGCGGCGTGGCGGGGCTATCTCGCTGCCGCCGGATTCGTCGAACTCGCTCACTACTTCCGCCCCGCCGGCCTGCCGCGGGATGAGCAGCCCTGGCTCGCAAGCGTGTGGCGCAGGGAGTAAGAAAGCAGAGAAAGGGGTCAGTCTGCCCCTTCTTCGTTTTCGCAACCTAGCAGTGCGTCACGAACTTCGTGACCAGGTAGCCGTCGAAGGTTTCCGTTCCGCCCTCGCTGCCGATCCCGCTTTCCTTCACGCCGCCGAACGGCGTCTCGGAGAGCGCGCTGCCGAAGTGGTTGATGTTGACCATACCCGCTTCGAGCGCATTCGCCGCGTAGGTTGCGGTCTTCAACGACTCGGTGAAGACATAGGATGACAGGCCGTAGGGCAGGCTGTTCGCGCGGCGCACCGCGTCTTCCGGCTCGGTGAACGGCACGAGCGGCGCGATCGGGCCGAACGGCTCCTCGGTCATCAGCTTCGCGTTGTCCGGCAGGCCGGTGATGACGGTCGGCGAGAAGAAATTGCCCGGGCTCTTGATGCGCGCCCCCCCGAAGACGATTTCACCGCCGTGCGAGCGCGCATCTTCCACGAACGCCTCCATCACGTCGACCCGGCGCGCGTGCGCGAGCGGCCCCATTTGCGTGCTCTTCTCCAGGCCGTTGCCGACGTTGACCGATTTGATGGTTTCGATGAAGCGCGCCGCGAAGCGGTCGTAGATCTTGCTCTGCACGTAAAAGCGCGACGGCGAGACGCACACCTGCCCGGCGTTGCGTAGCTTGAGCCGTGCGAGCGTGGTCGCGGCCTGCTCCACGTTCGCGTCGTCGAACACCAGCACCGGCGAGTGGCCGCCGAGTTCCCACGTGCCGCGCTTCATGTGCGCGCCCGCCAGCGCCGCCAACTGCTTGCCGACGGGAATCGAGCCCGTGAAGGACACCTTGCGCACGATGGGCGACTTGATGAGGTACGTAGAAATCTCGCTGGGGACGCCCCACACGAGGTTGAGGCACCCTGCCGGCAAGCCGGCGTCGTGGAAAAGGCGGGCGAGCGCCACCACCGCGCTGGGGGCGGTTTCGGGTCCCTTGATTACGAGCGTGCAGCCGCTGCCAAGCGCCGCCACCATCTTGCGGATCGCCTGGTTGAACGGGAAATTCCATGGCGTGAACGCAACGCACACGCCCACCGGCTCCCGCAGCACCATTTGGCGCACGTCGGCGCGGCGCGGGGGAATGACGCGGCCGTAGATGCGGCGGCATTCTTCGGCGTGCCACTCGGCATGTTCCGCGCAGACGTTCACTTCGCCGACGGATTCGGCGAGCGGCTTGCCTTGGTCGAGCGTGATGTTGCGGCCGATGGCGTCGGCGCGCGCGCGTGCGAGCTCGGCCACCTTGCGCAGAACGGCCGAGCGCTCCAACGGCGAAGTCCTGCTCCAGGTCGTGAAGGCCCGCTGCGCGGCGGCCAGCGCGCGGTCGAGATCCTCGCGCGTCGCGTGCGGCAACTGCGCGAGCACCTCGCCGCTCGCGGGATTCAGCACGGGCTCGGTCTTGCGCCCGTCCGCCCCGATGAACTTGCCGTCGATATACAGGGCGAGCGTTTCATACGCTGTCGCCGGCTTCGATTCTGCAACTGCGGTTCCGCTCATGTTTTCACCTTTGAACGTTGGTCGAATAGAATTCGGCATTCCAAGGAGTTTGTCGGACTTAACCCCGACAAACTTCTAATGCGAAACCGCCCGCAGATTTGCAACAAGGCGGGGTGTAAAGACTTTTTTTGATCGTCAATAAGGACACGAGCAGGGACGAATTCATGTATTTTGACTCCAATTGTACCGTTTGTCTGTGGGTGGTTTTGCGTAAGGATTGTGTCGTGACCAAGTCCGACACAATCCTGGGGAGCGAATTATCATGCAAAGCTGCGGTGAGTCCAAGCGCATGACGCGGGTAGCATTTTGACGGGCCCGCGTGAAGCGGAGGCCGCCGCCCGCGAACGGCCGCCGGGCATGCGCTCATTGTGGACCGTCGCGGTCCTCCTCGCGCTCTGTGCCATGCTGATCGCAGCGCCGGCGCCCGCCGGGCTGCCCGAGCCGGGCAAACGTGTGCTCGCGGTCGCCGGGCTTGCGATCGGGTTGTGGTGCACGGAAGCGTTGCCGGCCGGGGTCACCAGCCTCGTTTTGGTTCTCGCGCTGGTACTTTCGGGCGGGGTTCCCGGATTCTCCGAAGCGCTGGCGGGCTTCGCTGATCCGGTCGCCTATTTTCTGATTGCGGTGCTCACCATCGGCCTCGCGGTGTCCCGCAGCGGATTGGCCGAGCGGATCGCACGCTTCTTTCTGCGCCGATCGCGGGGCAGCGCCCGCTCGCTATATCTGCAACTGCTGCTCGCCTTCCCGCTGCTGACGTTTGTCCTTCCCTCCGCGACGACCCGCACCGGCATCCTCGTGCATGTCTACGAGCAGGCGCTGGAACTCGGGCAGGTGCCGCGCCGCGCGCCCCTGGCGCGGGCGATCATGATGGCGCTCAATTCCATCAATCGGCTTGCCTCCACCGTTCTGCTGACCGGCGGCATCACGCCGGTCGTAGCGGCGGCGCTGATCGGCGGCATTTACTGGAGCCAGTGGCTGCTCCTCATGAGCGTGCCGTATCTGGCGCTGCTGACGATCGGTTCCACGCTGATCTACCTGCTGTACCGGCGCGGGTTCAACCTGAGATTGCCGCCGCTGCCTGCCGAAGAAGCGCGGCCCCTGTCCGGCAGGGAAACGCGCACGGTCGTCATCACGGTCTGCGCCTCGCTGCTGTGGCTGACCGACGCCGTGCACCATTGGCACCCGGTGGTGCCGGCGCTGCTCGCGTGGATCTTCCTTCTCATGCCGCGGGTCGGCGTGCTGACGTGGAGCGAGTTCGAGCGCGAGATCGGCTGGACCAATTTTTTCGTGCTCGCGTCCTC
This sequence comes from Betaproteobacteria bacterium RIFCSPLOWO2_02_64_14, assembly GCA_001770325.1. Lineage (GTDB taxonomy): Bacteria > Pseudomonadota > Gammaproteobacteria > Burkholderiales > SG8-41 > DSOT01. Next base: position 9,321 of record MEQT01000064.1, on the reverse strand, counting down.
GCTTTCGCTTGCGCGCGCGCTCACAGCGAGCGGGGCCAGCGCGTGGATCGCCCAGCTCATCGTGCAGGCGGTGCCGCAGTTTCGCGACCAGCCCGTCCTGGTCATCGCGATCCTGCTCGTCGCTTCGGTGCCGGCGCGCCTGCTGATCCCCAATATCACGGGGTTCCTGGCGACCACCATCCCGATCGCCATGTCGATCGGGGCGGCCGCGGGGGTGAACCCGATGATCTGCGGACTCGCGGTGATGATAGGCGGCGACGCGGTGCTGTATTACCCGGCGCAGAGCGCCTCGTCGCTCGTCGTGTACGAGCGCGGTTATCTCACTGCGCCGGAGATCTTCCGCTTCGGCGTGTGGATGACGCTGATCGCGTTCGCGGTGGTGCTGATGATTGCTTTACCGTACTGGAGCATGGTGGGCGAGCCCCTGAGTATGCCGTAGGCTGCGCCACCAAAGCGTGGCGACTGGGAGAGTTGGAACTTGGCCTGATGCCGCGTTTAGATTGCACCCCCAACCACGGCAATTCTCTCTTCTACTCAAGTCTTCAAAATGGTGTGCGATTTGCACGACGTCGTAGAGCTGCACGGCCTGGGTTCCGGGTCCGCTCCGGCCCTCTACGTTCACGCTTCCCGCTTCGTCGAACACCTCGGCATACGCGCGGCTCGGTTTCCCCTTGCCAAGCCCGGCGATGAACTGCCGCACGCCTTCCTCAGGCATCAGAAAGCCCGCCGCGAATGCGTTCGCCCGGACCTCGACGAGATCGTCGCGGTCCGTCGTCCGGCTCACGAGCCCTGCGCGATCGCGGTCCACTACGACATGGGCGTACTCGTGTGCGAACGAAAAGCGCCGGCGGAGGTGATGATGCGCGCGGTTGCCGACCACGAAGAGCCCGATGTTGCGGTCGCTCAGCGTCAAGCCGGAGACGTCCTCCGGCAACTTCACGACGCCGGTACGCACCCCTTGCGTCTCCAGCAGTTCGGCGAGATCGGGAAGTGGCGCGCTGCCGAGACCGAGACGCCGGCGTTCCTCGTCTGCAAGACGGTCACGATGGAAAGTGATTCGGTTTCAGCTCGAGCAAGAACTGCTCGCAAGGCACGCACAGGATCCCATCGCGCAAGAACCGCTCCCGCCCGCGATACAGCAGCCAGCGGCGGCTTTCCGGAAAATCTTCGCCAAAGCTCTTGAGCCCGCGCAGATGTTCCGGCCGCACCTGTGCGGTGTTTTTCACTTCCAGCGCGTGCAGGCCGCCTTGGCCGTAGACCACGAAATCCACTTCCACTTTCGAGCGCGTCTGCCAGTAGTGCAACCGGTGGTTGCCGTCGGAATAGTCGCACCAGGCCCGAAGGTGCTGGGCCACGAGACCCTCCAGCGCGGCGCCATCAATCTCCGACGGAGCATCCAGCGGGCCTGCCGGACGGTTGGCGCGGAAGACGCCGGCATCGAAAAAGAAAAACTTCGGGTGTGCCGCCAGTTTGCGTTTCGCCCGCCGGGTGAAAACCGGCACCCGGAATGCCAGCAGCAAGTCCTCCAGGATTTCCAGATAACCTTCCACCGTCTTGTGGTTTACGTGGCACTCGCGGGCGACACTGGCCAGGTTGAGCACGGCCGCCTGCGAAAAACTGATGGCTTCGAGAAAGCGCGAAAAACTTCCGACATTGCGCACCAAGCCTTCCATCTGCACTTCTTCCCGCAAGTAGAGGCCGTTGTACGCGCGCAGGATTTCCTCTGGGACCTTGGCACTGCGGACGATGGGCAGCATGCCGAGGCGCAATGCGTCCTCCAGTCTGAATTGTTTGCCGAGCTCGGCAGCCATGAAGGGATGCAGTGATTTTTGCGCCGCCCTTCCACCCAGGAGATTTACGCCGGCGCGACGCAGCGTGCGGGCGCTCGAACCGGTGAATATGAACTGCGCGCCCTGCTTTTCCTCGATAAGCAGATGGGCGACTTGGAGCAGTTCCGGTAATTTCTGCACTTCGTCGATGACCACCTGCCGGACTTCCGGTCTGGCCGCGATCAACTCCCGCAGACGTTCGGGTCGCGCCGATAGCGAACGCACGGTCTCCGGCTCAAGCAGGTCTACCCGGAGGGCGTCCGGAAAACACCTCTGCGTCAACCACGTCTTGCCCGTGCCACGCGGGCCGAGCAGGAAAAAGTGATCGGTAGGAACTTTGAAATATCGCTCTGTTGATTCCATTTTGCGACGCAGAATAGCATAAGTGATGCAAATATGATAGTCCTGGCGCTTCCGGCAGAACTTGGCCGTGCCCGAGCGCGTTCTTGCGCGCATCGCGCGGCAGCGCCCGCGCTCCCCCGCAATATCTGGAGCGCTGCGCCGCCGAAACCGGCTTTCAGGTCACGTCGCTGGAAAAGGTCGTGACCGCAGAGGCCGACCTTTGATCCCGCGCGCCCATGTCACGGCCTCGCGCGCAAGGGCGCTCTGGCCTACCCCGGCGCTACCTCCGCATGCCCAATAACTCGACTCGGCCGCGCTTGCCTTGATTGCAGGGCAGAACAAATTTACCGTGGTGAGATGCCTGGCAGCGATTGCTGGTGCCGCGTCGGAATGCTAAGATGGCCATCTAAATGGCTATATCAACGGAATCAACCATGAACGACGCTTACTCGATCGCGGAAGCGAAGAACAATTTGTCCGGTTTGGTGCATGAAGCAGAGCAGGGCCACGCCGTGCGGCTCACGCGGCGCGGCAAGCCCGTGGCGGTGCTGATTTCGACGGAGCAGTACGAGCGGCTCAGCAAGCCCAGGAAGAAAATAGAATGGGGCGCTGCAGTAATCGACACCAAAAATTTCAAATTCGATCGCGATGAAGCCAACGAACGATAGGGTATTCATCGACACAAATGTACTCGTCTATCTTTACTCGGGTGACGAATCCGCCAAGAGGACGGCTGCGATGTCGGCGGTCGGGAATGGTACAGCTTGCGTGACGACACAGGTATTAGGTGAGCTTGCGCATATTCTGACGAAAAAGTTCCTGTTGCCGACCACTAACGCGCGAGCCGTGGTGCATGAAGTTTGTGACGCATGCGAAGTACATCCAGTGACGCCGGAACTCATCGTCGCCGCGCTTCGGCTTCGGGAGCAATACCGCTACGGCTTCTACGACAGCCTGATCATTGCCGGCGCCCGAATGACTGGCTCGGTCATCCTATATTCCGAAGACATGCAACATGGTCAAGTGATCGACGGCGCGCTCACCATTCAATCGCCTTTTGTTCCTGCCGCTCGCCAGCGCCTACGGGAGTATCGAGTGAAGGCGCGAAGGGCGGTGAAGAAGCCGCCGTTCAGGCAGTCCAGGCGATAACCGTGCCCGATCACAAGTTCTCCCTCGACACGCTCTGCCTGCACGCCGGCCAATTTCCCAACGCCGCCACTGGTGTGCGGGTCACGCCCATCGATTTTCCAGTGTAGAAGCCGTGATCGCCGATTTCCTGTCCGATGTGAAACGAGAGCGGGGTGCACGATGAAACAGACGGTCCGACTTCATGTTGGTTCGGTCGAAGAGATGGGGAAACGCTTTGTCGATGCCTGGCGGCGGTCGGAGCGCGGGAAAAAGGTCCGGGAAACCCACCTCACCTTTTTCGACCTCGAAACCATGATGGCGACGCTTTCTCCCAAGCGCCTCGCCCTGCTCAAGCACGTTCGCGGTCATCCTGCGAGTAGCGTATCCGAACTCGCCAAGACCCTGGGCTGCGACTACAAACGGGTCCATGCAGATGTGTCTGCCCTCGTTCAAGCGGGATTGATCGTGCGGGATGAGAACGGCATCCGCGCCCCCTACGACAGCATTCAGGCAACCGTGTCGCTGAGTGCCTGAGCGCACTCGAACCCGGAGGCGCGGGCCTTCGTTATGGCGCTGAACCCCATCGTCTTCACCGAAAGAGTCGTCCGCAGCTTGGGTGACCTGCCGGTTGGAGTTCGGGGGCAGAAAGCGTCAGGTGTTCAGCGCGAGCAGCTACAGCGAGCTGTTCTTCCTCGACGAGGCAACGGCGTTCTCTGCCGGTCATCGGCCGTGTGCCGAGTGTCGCAGGGAGAGATACAACGAGTTCAAGACTGCCTGGGTGAAGGCCAATCCCGGTCTGATTCGGTCGGTCAATCCGCCGATCGCGGAGATCGACAAAGTCATGCATGCGGAGCGCGCGCTGCGCGGGGGCGGCAAGGTCACCTTCGACGCGCCGCTCGCCGACCTTCCGCCCGGCACCTTCATCGAGTTCGGTAAAGACGCGCTTCTTGTCTGGCGCCACGGCCTTCTGCGGTGGTCGTTCAGTGGCTACAGCCGCGTTCATTCACCACCCGCGCCGTCCACGCTTGCTCGTGTCCTTACGCCCGCATCTGTCGTTCGCGTATTTCGGTCCGGGTTCGTACCCGGCATTGACGCGTCGGCAGCCAGCTAGTCAGACATTGGAGAGGACGGGCCAAAAAGCGTCACCCTACGTTACGAGCAACATGCCAGCGCGGGTTTCAATGCGCAATACGTTAAGCGATCGTCAGGATCGTGCGCTAGTGCCCGGTTTCATCCAGTGTGGCGCGCCAAGCCTCTAATAAGCAAGCCTCACGTGCACGCCGCCCCACGCCGAGCGCGCCATGGCGTCGGTGACCTGCACGCTGCGCAGGCCGTCGATGCCGGAGGGCACGGGGTCGCGCCCGTCGAGAAGCGCGTCGCTGAATGCCGCCACGCACGCCCCGTGCGCATTGGTGGCCGGGAACTCCGTGCTGCGCGTCTTGCCGTCCACCGTCATCACCTGCAACTCTCCGCCCGCGCGGCTGCGCGTGAGCCCCCTGCCGACGATGCGGCCCTTGCTGCCGTAGATGACGAAATCGTTGTGGGGAAACGGCGATTTCTCGTGCACGCTCAACTGGGCGAGGACGCCGTTCGCGAAACGGAACAGAGACATGTTGGTCTCCTCCATGACGCCGTACGGCGTATCGAAGAAAGCCGACACCATCGTGATCTCCGACGCCAGCAGGTAACGCAGGATGTCGTAGACGTGCACGCCTATGCTGTAGGTCGTGCCCAGGCCCGCGAGAACGGGATCGACGCGCCAGGTCGCGAGCCTCGCGCCGGGGCGCGCGCCGGGACTCGCCTCGAGCTGGACGAGCTGCACCTCGCCGATCTCGCCGCTTTCCAGGATGCGCCGCGTTTCGACGAAGCAGGGCATGAAGCGGTTGTGAAAATTGATGCCGAGCTTGACGCCCGCTCTTTCGCATTCACGGACGATGCGTTCGGCGTCGGCGACGCTGGTCGCCATCGGCTTGTCGCAGAACACGTGCTTTCCGGCCCGGGCGGCCGCGACGGCCTGATCGGCGTGCTGCGCATTCGGCGTGTGGATGGCTACCACCGTCACCTCGGGGTTGCGCAGCATCTCATCAAAGCTCGTGTAGGCGTGCTGCGCGCCGAACTTCTTCGCAAAGGTGTCCGCGCGCCCCTGGTCGCGGCTCACGATCGCCACGAGCCTGTTGCCCGCGTGGGCGTTGATCCCGGGCAGTATGCGATCGTCGGCGATCCTGCCGGTGCCGACGAGTCCCCAGCCATTCTTGGTCATCACGATTCCCGTATGTGAGGTGCGAATTATCGCTCGGCGCGCGCCGCGACCGCCCCGGCGCACCGTTCATGCGAGGCGCAATGATATAACTTTTTGAGCCGCGTTATGCGCGCGCGGGTTCCGCGGTCGCCGGCTCGTCGGGCAGGAACAGCACGATCGCGGCTCGCAAGGCGGCGATGCCGGCCATGATCCACAGCAGGGCGGAAAATCCCATCCCTTTCACCAGCGGCCCGAGCAGCCAGACCGCGAGCGAACTGACGCCCATTCCCACCGTCAGGCGCATGCCCGCGATCCGGGAACGCAGCCGGTCGTCGACGTAGCGCACGATCATCGCGTCGGTGAACGGGATCGAGCCGAAGACGAATATCATCACCAGCAACAACGCGAAGAACAGCCACCATGCCTGGGTATGCGCGGCGAGGATCAGAAGCGGGACCTGGGCGACCGTTATCCACAGTTGCAGCGGCTTGAACGGCATGCGGTCGATGAGATTGCCGACCACGAGCTGCGCGAACGAGGCGATCGTGTAGATCAGCGCGAGCAACGCACCCAGCACCGCGGGATCTTCCAGCACGCCCCGGAAGGCTTCGGACATAAGCTGCGAGTTGCCGTTCGTCGTGAAGTTGAAGATGAGGTTGCCTGTCACCGCCGCGGCCGTCATCACTGTGAACGCGCGCACCAGCATCGCGGGCGAGAGCACGACCTTGGCCTTGCCGCCCTTGCGTCTGGAAGGCGCTTCGGCCTCTTTCGGGCACGTTATCGCGAACACGATCCCGCACACGATCGTGAGTATGCCGGGCACGGCGAAGGCCGCCCGCCAGCCCAGCCACTTGACGAGTAACCCGGTCACGAGCGCGGCGACCGCGATGCCGAGATTGCCTGCAAACCCGTTGAGGCCGATAACCGCGCCGGGGTTGTGGGCGTGCTGCACCAGCATCGGGATGCCTACCGGGTGGTAGATCGCCGCGAAGGCGCCGAGGAGCGTGAGCGCCAGCGCGAGCTGCCATGCGTTCTGGGTGAGAGCGGTCAGGAGCGCGGCGGCGCCGATGCCGATGAAGAAGATGATCATCATGATGCGCCGGCCCCACAGGTCGCCGAGATGTCCTGCCGGCAGTGCGCCGAGTCCGAACAGGAAGAAAGCGCCCACGCCGTAGGGCATGAGGTCCTCCCAGCTCGAATAGCCGAACTCGTGCGCGATCGCGATGACTGCCGTCGCGAAGATCAGCAGGAACATGTGATCGACGCCGTGCGCGACGTTGAGCAAAAAAGTCACGACGCGGGGAAACCCGCGGGGGAGGGGCGCGGTTTCAGCGAGCGTAGTCATGGGGGCGGAGTTTGCTTGAGTTGCAATCGTCGGTCCATGTTCCGCCGCTCGCTCGGTATGGCGCCGCGGGCGTTCGTCAACGGATCGTAACGCGCGGATTACTGAATCTTCACGCCGGTGGCTTTGACGAGTTCGGTGATCCGCTTCCTCTCGTTGCGGCGGAACGCATCGAGTTCCCCGCGCCCGCCGCCGACGATTTCGATTCCCAGAGTCTTGAGCCGCTCGCCGACTGCGGGCTCCTTGGCCGCCTTGATCACCGCGGCGCTTACTTTGGACAGCACCGGGACCGGTGTGCCGCGGGGAGCAACCAGGCTGTACCAGCCGAACATCGCGTAGCCGGGAACGGCTTCGGCAATCGCCGGGACATCGGGGAGTGCCGGCGAGCGTTTTGGCGTGGTGACGCCGAGCGCCCGCAACCTTCCGCCCTGGACATGGGGAAAGGCGGCGGGGTACACCGCGTAGGTGAGCTGCACTTCGTTCGCGATCGTGTCGATGATGGCCTGCGGGATGCCTTTGTACGGCACGTGCAGCATGTCGGTGCCGGTCAGCCGGTTGAACAAGACGCCGCTAAGATGCTCGGACGCGCCGGCACCGGCCGACCCGTAGCGGAGCTTGCCGGGCGACTTCTTCGCCAGCGCGATCAGTTCCGGGATCGACTTCACGGGCACCTTCGGGTTGACCATCTGGACGAACGGCACCGTCCCGATGAGGGCGATCGATACGAAATCCTTGTCCAGGTCGAACTTGAGATTGGGATAGACCGAGGTCGCGACGAACAACTGCGAGGTCAGCATCATCCAGGTGTAGCCGTCGGCGTTCGCGCGCAACGCCTGCTCCGCGCTGATGATGCCGGCAACACCCACCCGGGCATCCACGACGATGCGCTGGCCCCACTCCTTGTACAACCGTTCAGCCACGAGCTGGGCGATGATATCGGGGCCCGAACCGGGTGCACTGCCGATGATAAGCCGGATCGGCCGGTCCGGATACGCGGGCTGCGCGGCGTGCGCCGCCGCTGCCCCCAACACCGCCGCGATGGCGGTCGCAACTAACAGTTTCTCGGTACGCATCTCAATTCTCCTCAGGTTTGCTCTTGGATAACCCTTTCAGCCGTGCTACATCGGCATTCTATCAAGACGCTCGTGGCCATCGGCAGAGATCTCAAACAAACAGCCGCAGGAATGTGCTCGGGCTCGATGCAGGAGAGCCTGCGCGTGGCTCGGATTCCGTTCACGACCTCCCGCCCTGTGCCTCTTCTTCATCCTTCCGCCTTCATCCTTCATCCTTTATCTTGCCGCCTTTCCCCTTGCGCCACAACACCAGCCCGCCCAGCATGAGCACGATCGTCACCGCAAAGTAGGCGCGCATGCCCAGCACGGGACCGATCAGGCCCGCGGCAAACGGCGCCACGCCCATCCCGAAAAACTGGAACGCGGTCGCGTACGATATCGCCCGGGCGTCCATGCCCGGCAGCGCATGCATCCTCAATAGCTGGAAGATGGCCGCCTGCATCCCCGCTGCGGTGAGACCGAACGCCACCCGCGCCAGCACCAGTTGCAGCGGCGTCTGCAACACCAGCAGCGGCAGATGGGTGACGACGGTAGCGGCGGCGGCGAACGCGAGCACGCGCGTGGGCCCGATGCGGTCCAGCACGCGTCCCCAGAGCGGCATCGCGATCAGCGTGGAGAGCGCAAGTCCCATCGCCGCCGCGCCCACCCAGAACGCCTCCGCGCCGGCGTCGACGGACTGCACCGCCAGCAGTTGCAGCACGAAGACGCTGATATTGGTCACACTGCCGTACCACATGACCGAGAACGCGAAGGCGAGCAGGAACAGCGGCCCCATGCGCGGCACCGCCAGCAGCTCGCGCAGGCTCCCCACCCACTGTGGGCGCCAGGGGCCGGGCGCGAGTTGCTTCACCTCCTGCACGAAGAGCGCGACCAGTGTGCCGCCGCTCAGCATCAGCCCGCCGCTGATCCAGAACAGCCAGTGCTGCCGGTCGATCAATGCCGCCAGCACGGCGCCGACGGCAGGGCCCAGTGCGTGTCCCGCGAGCCCGCCGGTCTGCGCGAGCGACACCACGCTGCCGATGCGCGAGGGCGGCGTGTTGGCCATCAGCAGCGCGACGCCCGCCGGAGTGAAGCCGTTGAAAACGCCGATCAGCATGAAGGCGCTCGCAAACCAGATCGGCGTCTGCGCGAACGGCACCAGCATCATCGCGAAACCCATGCCCAGCATGGCCCGCAGCACCATGAGCTTCCTGCCGTAGTGATCGGCGATGCCGCCCCAGAGGGGATTGACTACGAAGCTGATGAGGTAGAACACCAGCAGCATGTAGCCCACCCACGTTTCGAGGTTCTCGTGCACGCCCAGCCCGCGCACCATCAGCGGCACGAACGGCCACGCGAGGCTGAATCCGAGGCCGCACAGCGCATTGG
>MEQT01000063.1:510-35163 GCA_001770325.1 Betaproteobacteria bacterium RIFCSPLOWO2_02_64_14 | reverse complement strand
CCGGCGGCCAGTTCAAGTGGGACGATCCATTGCTGCTGGAGGAGCAATTGAGCAACGAGGAGCGCATGATCCGCGATACCGCGCGCGAATACGCGCAGGAGAAGCTCCGGCCGCGCATTCTCGAGTGGAACCGCACCGAGCATTTCGATCCGGCGGTGATGCGCGAGCTGGGGGCGCTGGGATTTCTCGGCGCGCCGCTCGAAGGCTACGGGTGCGCGGGGATCGGCTATGTCGCCTACGGTCTTATCATGCGCGAACTGGAGCGCGTCGATACCGCGTTTCGGTCCGCGTGCAGCGTTCAGACTTCCCTTGCCATGACTTCGATCTATGCCTACGGGAGTGAAGAACACCGGCGCAAGTACCTGCCGCGCATGGCGAAAGGCGAGCTGCTTGGGTGCTTCGGACTCACCGAACCGGATCACGGCTCCGATCCCGGCAGCATGAAGGCGCGCGCAAAGACCGTCGAGGGCGGGTATCTGCTCAACGGCACCAAGCTCTGGATCACGCACGCGCCGATCGCCGATATCATGGTGGTATGGGCGAAAGACGATGGCGGGACGATCCGCGGCTACATCCTCGAGCGCGGCATGAAGGGTCTCGCCACGCGCAAGATCGAAGGCAAGTTCTCGGTGCGGGCAAGCCCGACCGGCGAAGTCGTGATGGACAACGTGTTCGTGCCGGCGGATAACATCCTGCCCGGTGCCTCCGGACTCAAAGGGCCGTTCGGCTGCCTTAACAATGCGCGTTTCGCCATCTGCTGGGGTGCGCTCGGCTCAGCGGAGTTTTGCTGGCACACGGCGCGGCAATACGTACTCGACCGCAAGCAGTTTGGACGGCCACTCGCTGCCAATCAGCTGGTACAGAAGAAGCTCGCCGACATGCAGTCGGAGATCACGCTCGGCCTGCTTGCCTGCCTGCACGTGAGCCGCCTGCGCGACCAGGGCAAGGCTACACCGGAGATGATGTCGCTTGTCAAACGCAATTCCACGGGCAAGGCGCTGGAGATCGCCCGGCTTGCCCGCGACATGCTGGGCGGCAACGGCATCAGCGACGAGTTCCACGTGATCCGGCACATGATGAACATGGAAACCGTGAATACGCTCGAAGGCACCCACGACATCCACGCGCTGGTGCTGGGCCGCGCACAGACAGGGATCGGTGCTTTCAACTAGAACGCCGTCTGCGAGTGTGATTGACGCTCGATGCCGGCAGCGCGACACTCCTGTTAGAATCCTCTAGTGGCCGCGAGCGTTATGCATGACCGTGCGTGGTTTGCCCAATATTCTGACTATCGCGACTTGCCTGTTGCTCCTGGTGATCTGGCCGGCCGCAGCGGATGCCGCGTCGTTCCCGCGCAAGCCGGTGCGGATCGTGATTCCCTTCCCGGTGAGCGGACCCACCGACATTCGCGGTACCTCGCGCATGACCAAGACCTACAAGCTCATTGCCGAGCACGCGCCCCCGTCCATCTCCGATTTGCTCGCTCGGCTCGTGGCACGGGCGATTCGCGCGGAAACACGGCATGGCGCGAAACTCGAACGACAGCCCGGAGGCATCACCACGCGCGGGGCGGCGGCGGTCGCGCGCGCGGCCGCTGACGGCCACACGATGTTGCTCGCGAGCAACGCCACTATCGTCATTAATCCACAGTTCCTCACTGGCGTGGGCTACGACCCGGTGCGCGACTTCGTGCTCGTGGCGCCCCTGGTCACCATGCCATTCGTCCTGATGGTGAGTTCCCAATTACCCGTGGCAACGCCGCGGGACCTGGTTCTCTGGCTGAAGGTGCGCCCAGGGGAAGTCAACTACGGCTCCTCCGGAGGTGGCACGACGGGGCACTTGGCAGGTGAATTCTTGCGGCGGGCGACCGGCGTGGACATCGTGCACGTTTCGTATAACGGTGGGCTTGCCGCGCTCAACGGCCTCGCGGTCAACCATGTCTCGCTGATGTTTGCGGCCTTGCCGTTGGCGCTGCCCCATGTGACTTCCGAGTACGTGCGGCCGCTTGCGGTGGCGGGCTCGCGGCGAGTGGCCTCCTTGCCGGATCTGCCCACGCTGGGGGAATCGGGCGTGGATGGCGTCGTACTCGAGGGATGGTACGCGATTTTTGCTCCGGCGCAGTCGCCTGGACATGCGGTTGCGTGGCTTGCCGAGCGGATCGGAGCCGCGATCGACGATCCCGCGGCGCAAAGTCGCCTGCTCGCGCTTGGTCTCGAACCGGTCACGGCGCAACGCGGGCAGTTTGCGACGCGGATACACAGCGAGAGCGAGCGCTGGACGCCGCTCGTTCGAGCGAGTCGTCCCTTTGCGCGCGCGCCCGAATCGTGACCGGCAGCGCCGCGTCATTGCGGCTGCAATCCCGCGTTGCGCACGATCGCCGCAAAGCGCGCGATTTCGCTGCGCATGAGCTCTCCCAGCTGCCCTGAGGTGCCCGGCCACGCCTCGACGCCCAGGGCAGCGAGCCGTTTCTTCAGGTCCGGCGCCTCCAGCGCCCGCACGAGTTCGCGGCTGAGCCGAGCGACGATGTCACGCGGGGTCGCGGCGGGGGCGAACATGCCATACCACAACGGCATGGTGAAGCTGTCTACGCCTGCTTCCTTTGTTGTCGGCACGTCGGGCAGTACTGCGATGCGGCGCTCCGTGAGCACTGCCAGCGCCCGCACCTTGCCCGCACGAATCTGCGGTAGCGCGGTCGTAATAGGCATTACCACCTCATCGACCTCGCCGCCGGTCATGGCCACCATCGCCTGTGTGACGCCCTTGTAGGGGACATGCACCATGTTGATCTTTTCCAGGCTCTTGAGCAGCTCGTTCGCAAGATGGTTGGTCGTGCCCGCGCCGCCTGATCCGAAATTGAGCTTGCCGGGGTGCGCGCGTGCCAGGCTGATGAATTGCCTCAGCGTCTTTGCCGGCACCGAGGGATGCACAAGCAGGACGTTGGGGATCAAGGCGAGCCTTGCAACCGGAGCCAGGTCCTTGACCGCGTCGTAAGCGAGATTGGCGTAAAGCGACGGGCTGACGGCGATGCTTGCCGTGGCGATCACGATCGTGTAGCCATCGGGTGGAGACTTGGCTGCGACCCCAATCCCCAGGTTCCCGCCGGCACCGGGACGGTTATCTGCGATTACTTGCTCGCCCAGTTGCTCGGTGAGCTTTTGTCCAAGCATCCGGCCTACGACATCACTCGACGCACCGGGAGGAAACGGCACAATGAGCCGTATCGGCTTGGCCGGGTAGGCCTGCCCCGCGCGGGGCGAAGCAGACTGTGCGAGCGCACCTCCACAATGCAATGCAAGGAGCAGCGCCGTGACGAGAGCACCATTACGACCATGTAGCGAGCACATCGATTCCTCCTGTTTCCGGCATACAACAGATTTCTGCGCAGGCCTTCGCGTGGGCCATTTCCGCGATCCTTGGTGACGCGCGATTCTATCCGCTACTGCTTTCCAGACACCTCGGGATTCAGCACATTGATCGGTTTGCCCGCGGCGTAGGCGAGCAGCTGATCGACCGCACCTGCATAGATGCTCTCGTAGCTGTCCTTCTCGCTGTACCCGAGATGCGGGGTGCACAGCGCATTCTTCATCTTGAGCAGCGGATGGTTGGCGCCGATCACCGGTTCTTCCTCGTAGACGTCGACTGCCGCGAAGCCGGGGCGCCCCTTCTGCAGCGCCGTGACGAGGGCGCCTTCCGCGATGATCGGCGCGCGGCTGGTGTTGACGAGAAGGGCGGTTGGCTTCATGCGCGCGAGGTCTTCCGAAGTGACGATGCCGCGGGTCCCCTTGTTGGACGGGAGGTGGAGGCTGATCACGTCCGCGTTCTCGAAGAACGCTTCGCGGCTCGGTGCGGTCTCGAAGCCTTCCGCTTTGGCGCGGGCGGTCGAGCCTTCCCGCCCCCAGCACACCACCTTCATGCCGAACGCGCGCCCGACCCTCGCGACCCCGGAGCCGATATGGCCGAAGGCGTACACGCCGAGCGTGTGGCCGTGGAGCCGGGTGCCGGCCGTCGAATGCCAGTGGCCCTGCTTGAAGCGTTCCACCTCGTATGGAAGTTGACGCAGCGACGCAAGGATCAGCGCCCACGCGAGTTCGCCGGTGGTGGTATACGGGCTGTGTGCGTCATGCCCACCCGCAGAAACGAGGATGCCGTGCTCGCTACAGGCGATGACATCGAGGTGGCTCACGTTGCGGCCGGTTTGACTGATGAACTTGAGCGCGGGCAGGCGCTCGATGATCTGCCGTGTAACGGTCACGCGCTGTTGCGTGAGCAACAGGGCGTCGCAACCCGTGACCTGCTCGATGACGCGTGCGGGGTCGGTATAGGCGTCGGTATGGATGAGTACCTCGTGTCCCTTCAGCCGAGGGAAGGCGCGCGTCCCGCGAAACATGTCGGCATAATCATGTATCACGACAATTTTCATGGCTATCTCTCCTGGCGTTCGTGACGTATGGTCGAAATCGCGATCCTACCCGAACTTCTTGTTATCCGCTTCTTCCGGGGGTTTGACCTGCCCGAACATCCTGAGCAGTGTGAGATCAAAGATTATCTTGAGTGTCCCGCAGATGACGAGCAGCCAGCGCCATTGCGTTACTCACAATGAGATTGCGTCGGCACCTCGGGCCTCATAATAACGGACCCTTGGTTGTCTTCGCGGAGAGGCGGAAGGTGACGAAGCGATCTCGCGGCAGGCCACGGCGTCGCATGCGACGAGATTGCTTCGCTCCGCTCGCAATGACAAGCGGGCAGAATGATGCACGGCGGCTTCGCCACGGAATGTCGCTGTCGGCGGCGAGCGATTTGCGGTAGAATTCGCCTCTGCGGCAAGGCGATCGAGACGGGTTGCTTTGCCTTTGTTTTTACACGCCAATTTCATGGACCGTCAGCAGAGAGGAGAGCCATGAAGCAGCCCGCTACCGCGGCTCAGGTCCGACAGCCTGAATCGTATCCAGACTACGTCGACCATCACAAACTCGCGCACTGGGTGCAGGAGGTGGCGAAACTTGCCAAACCCGACCGCGTTTACTGGTGTGACGGCTCGCAGGAGGAATACGACGGATTGTGCGCCGAGATGGTCGCCTCGGGCATGTTGATCAAGCTCAACCCGGATAAACGTCCCGGGTGCTTCCTCGCGCGATCCGATCCCGATGATGTCGCCCGCATGGAAGAGCGCACGTTCGTCTGCAGCAAGGACCGTGAGGATGCGGGCCCGAACAACAACTGGATCGCGCCGGCCGAGATGCGCGCAACCCTGAACAGTCTGTTCGACGGCTGCATGCGCGGGCGGACGATGTACGTCATCCCTTACAGCATGGGGCCCTTGGGGTCGCATATTGCGCACATCGGCGTCGAACTTACGGATTCGCCGTATGTTGTGGCCAGCATGCGCATCATGACGCGCACCGGCCGCAGGGTGCTGGACGTGCTCGGGCGCGACGGCTACTTCGTGCCGTGCGTGCACTCGGTGGGGGCGCCGCTCGCGCCGGGACAGACGGATGCCCGCTGGCCCAGCAACAAGGAGCACAAGTACATCGTGCACTTCCCGGAGACCAAGGAGATCTGGTCGTTCGGCAGCGGCTACGGCGGCAATGCGTTGCTCGGAAAGAAATGTTTCGCGCTGCGCATCGCCTCGATCATGGCGCGCGAGCAGGGCTGGCTTGCAGAGCACATGCTGATCCTGGGAATTGAGCCGCCGGACGGCGCGAAGCGCTACATCGCCGCGGCGTTTCCGAGCGCATGCGGAAAAACCAATCTTGCGATGCTGATTCCGCCAGCGGCACTGAAGGGCTGGAAGGTGACGACCATCGGCGAGGACATCGCCTGGGTCAAGCCCGGGAAAGACGGCCGGCTCTACGCGATCAATCCGGAAGCCGGTGCCTTTGGTGTCGCGCCGGGCACCTCGGACTTCACCAACAAGAATTGCATGGCAGCGGTCACGCACGACACCATCTTCACCAATGTGGCGCTGACGCCGGACGGTGACGTGTGGTGGGAAGGCATGACGAAGGAGCCGCCGCCAGAGCTCATCGACTGGCAGGGCAACGCGTGGACGCCGGGCTGCGGGCGCAAAGCCGCCCATCCCAACGCGCGCTTCACGGTGCATTCCAGCCAGATCCCATGCGTCGATCCCGACTGGGAGAATCCCGACGGCGTGCCGATCAGCGCGTTTCTCTTCGGCGGGCGGCGCGCGACCACCATACCCCTGGTGAGAGAAGCGGTAAATTGGGAACAGGGGGTCTATATGGCGGCCACGATGGCCTCCGAGACGACGGCGGCGAGCGTGGGACAGGTGGGCGTGGTGCGCCGCGATCCGTTCGCGATGCTGCCGTTCTGTGGTTACCACTTTGGCGATTACTTCCAGCACTGGCTCAAGGTTGGAAGCACCCTCAAGGAACCGCCCCGCATTTTCGGCGTGAACTGGTTCCGACTCGATCAGAATGGCAAGTTCATGTGGCCGGGATACGGCGAGAACATGCGCGTGTTGAAGTGGATCGTGGAACGTTGCAACGGCAAGGCGGGCGCGGTCGATACTCCGCTTGGGCGCATGCCGCGCTACGAGGACATGGAGTGGCAGGGGCTGGACGGGTTCGGCCGGGAAAGCTTCGAGCGACTGGTTGCCGTGGATCGGGAACTGTGGCGCGAAGAACTGAAGGGCCATGCGGAATTCTTCGAGTCACTCAAGGCGCGCCTGCCCCGGGCGTTGATAGCCCAGCGCGAGCAGCTTGAGCGCGCTCTTTGAAGGTACGGCTGGCGACGATCGACTGTTGGGCGGCAGCGCTTTCCGCCTTCCCGGCGATCATCTCGAAGTGGTGTCTCGGGGATCGCGGCCTGAAACTCGAACGAGGAAGCGTACGATAAGAAATCGCGCGTGGCCCATGTCAGACCGCGCAAGATGGGCTCCCGTTACTCGAGATGCCGGTTAAAGCCCGGCGCGATTTCTTCCCTTGACCGCCTTGTTGACGACGTTGATTGGCCACTCACCAGTCAGCACGCGCTTCACCTCCGCTGGCGCGCCAGCCTGAAGTCCCTTCATCGCGTCCTCGCTGTACCAGGCGGCGTGGGGATTGATGATGACGTTCTCTCGCCCCCGCAATGGATGCGGGTTGGGCAGCGGCTCGGGATCGGTGGTATCGAGTGCACAACCGGCAATCTTCTTCGCATCGAGCGAGCGCACCAGTGCGTCGGTATCGATCACCGGGCCGCGCGAGCAGTTGACGATGATGGCATTCGGCCTCATGCGGGCGAATGCCTCGTCGTCGATCATCTTGCGTGTCTGGGGAGTGAGCGGCGGATGTACTGACACGAAATCCGACTCGCCGAGCATGGCATGGAGTTCCATCTTCTTGCCCGGTGCGTCGAACTGGCCGTCCTTCACGAAAGGATCGCAATACAGGACCCGCATGCCGAGCGACGCCGCGCACACCGCCACACGGCGCGCGATGTTGCCGAAACCGACCAGGCCGAGGGTGCTGCCGGCGATGCGCGAAATCGGCTTGCCGGGCGGCACCTCCCAGCGCCCGGCACGCACCAGGCGGTCGTAGAAGGCGACCTTGCGGGCGGCGGAGAGCAGCAGCGCCATCGTGTGTTCGGCAACCTCTTCGATGCAATAGGTCGGATTGTTGGTGACGATGATTCCAGCCTGCGTCGCCGCCTCCAGATCGATGGTGTCCACCCCGATGCCGTAGCGCGCGATGATCCGGCACTTCGGCATTTTCGCCATCACTTCCGCCGTGATCGGCCCGGCATAGGTATTGAGCAGCGCGTCGCAGTCGGCGGCTTCACCCAGAAATTCATCTGGCGTCTTGGTCTTCAGCGGCACCAGGTCGGCGAGCCCCTCCAGGGTGCGTTTTTCGACGTCGAGCGAATCCCACACGTAATCCGTGAGCACCACTTTTGCCTTGGCAGCCATGTTATCTTCCTTTCAAATGCGTGAACGGTGATCTGTAATCCGTGATCCGAGAGTCACGCACGGCGCGGTTCAGTCGGGTCACGGCTCACGAATCACGCCGTACAGATAGAGTTTTCAACTCACGCGTAGATCTCAGGATTGCAGCAGTTGGGCGGACGGCGGCCCGCAATGACCGCCAGCACATTGTCCGCCACGATATTCGCCATCGCGTCGCGCGTTTCCATGTCGGCGCTGCCGATATGGGGCGTGAACACTACGTTGGGCAGCCGCATGAGTTCGGGGTCCGGCTGCGGTTCATGTTCGTATACGTCGAGTGCCGCGCCCGCAATGCGGCCTTCGGCCAGCGCGCGCACGAGTGCCCTCTCGTCCACGATCGGACCGCGCGCCGTGTTCACGAGATATGCGGTCGGCTTCATCAGGGTGAATTCGCGGTCGCTCAGCAGGTGCCGCGTCTGTGGCGTGAGCCTGGCGTTGACCGAGACGAAGTCCGACCGTGCCAGCAACGCGTCAAACTCGACCCAGGTGAGTCCCAGCCGCTCCTCTTCATCCATGGTGCGGCGCTTCGGGTCGTGATACAGGACCTTCATCCCAAAGCCGCCGCCGCGCCGTGTAACCGCGCGCCCGACACCGCCCATGCCCAGAATGCCGAGAACTTTGCCGGACACGCTGCCACCCACCAGATAACAAGATTGCGAACCAGGAAAGGTCCCGGCACGCATCAGGCGGTCGCCTTCCGCCACGCGCCTGGCGGTGGCGAGCAGCAGCGCCCAGGTCAAATCAGCGGTGGCATCGTCGAGCAACGGCGCCGGAACGACCGTAACCGGCACCTGCCGTTCGGTCGCCGCGGCAACGTCTATATCCGCGGGGGTGACGGTCATGGATGCGATGGCCTTCAATTGCGGGTTTGCATGAATCACGTCGGCATCAACGTGATCGTGCAGCAGGCAGACGAGAACGTCGCAGTGCCGGACGACATCCAGCAACTCGCCCTTGGTCATGATGTGGAGAGGATCGGGATTCCATTCGACCTCCGCCGCGCGGCGCATGCGTTCCACCGCGCCTGCCGGGATAGGTTGCGTGATGAAAATCCTGGGACGCATCAGGCGCGTGAATTCGTAAGCCGTGGGCCGATGGAGCTGAGGCGTGAATCGAGAAGCGTGAGCCGTGAACCGACGTAAGTCGCAACGGGTCTTCTGGCCCTGGACAGTTCACGGATCACGCTTTTCGCTTTTCGGATCACTGATCACGCATCGTCCCTTCTGGCGCAGATACGGCACGCGTAGTCCTCCAGGGCCTCGCGCGTGACTCCCACCGCCTCGTGTTGCCGGCGATTGTATTCTTCGGATTCGAGTTCCGTACGGAAAGAGTCGTTAAGGCGGCTGATCATGTTGAACATCGCGGTGCTAAGGGAGATCTCCACGATCACCCGGTTGTGCTCTGTTCAGTAACGGCACCCGTTGACGGTAGATGTCATGAGCACGGCAAGGTTGCGCAGGCGCACGTCCGATACCGCGCCGGCGTTGGGCTGTCGTACTGCGGCGACCAGGGGCAGGAAGAAGCGCGCGACGTACGGGCTGTGGGCCAGGATGCGCGACAGGTTCGCCGTGCGTCCCAGGAGGCGGTTCGAGGCTTCGAAGATCTCCTTGACCGCACCAGTTGCTTCTGCGTCCGTGATGCTGCGTAATCGTTGCGTCATGGGCTTTCCATCACGACGTGAACCGGGAAGCGGGATCAGTGATCGACCGCCCGATGTTCGATAGGGTGGGGGCCTGCCGCTTCGCGGCTCCCCGTTTTCCAATCATGGCCCTGCCGCATCCATCGCACGACGCCGGCGACACCGTCCACCGCGACCATGGCGCCGTCCGGAATGCGCTCCGTGGCGTCGAGCACTCCGAGAACCATGGGAATGCCGCGCTCGCGCGCAAGGGATGCCATGTGCGAAGTGCTCCCGCCGCGTTCGGCGACGACTCCGGCAACCCGTGGCAGGATGTGGCTCAAGGCGGGGCCTGCTACGCGCGTGACCAGCACATCGCCGGGTCCGACGCGCGACAGCTCGCATTCGCAGTTGATCACGCAAGCGCGTCCTGTGCCCCAGCCCACGCCCGCGGGATGACCGTTTAGCCGCGGATGGTTGAGCCAGATCTCGTCAGGGACTTCGGTCGTCTGGGTGTGGAGCGGGCGCGCCTGCAGCATCTTGAAGCCGGCGTCGTCCAGCGCCCATTCGATTTCAACCGGCATGCCCATGACCCGCTCGGCAGCGAGCAGGAGCTGTCCCAGCTCCGCCGCCTGCCGCCGTGACAGGCAGGGCTCGGTGACAAGTGATCCCAGTACCGCCTCGGTGACCGGTTCCTCGCGATGGATGCAGTCCACGCGGTGGTCCTTGCGTCCGCCGTGAATGTGCTTCACTTCGCCGTTATGCCCGAGCTCGTAACGGTCCGGCGTCACCTCACCCTGCGCGATCGCCGAACCCAGCCCCCATGTCGCGCTGAGGAGCATATCGCCTTCGGCCGTCCGGCTCAGGCCGCCGCCGGATGCGTGGGCAGCGACCAGCGGCTGGATGAGAAGCGCCATCGCAGTATCAGCAGGGTCGAGATCGTGGGTCGCCATGTAACGCAACGCCCGCGTGGACCAGAGCGCGGCCCAGCACGACTGCACCGCCGTCAGAAAATCCGCTTCGCTTTCGATGCCGATGAAGCTTTCAAACTGCCCCGCAAAGCTGGAACCCGCGCAGTCTTCCACCAGTGCCGAAGAGCGTACCGCGGTAAGAGCACCACTCGCGCACTTCAACTCGCGCCAGGCAGCGAGCAGGGGATCCAGGATCTGCGAAGCCACGGGCCGCTCCATCAAGCCGAGTTTCATTGCGAGCGCGTAGCGCCTCGCCTGGGCGCCGTCTTCGGTGGCAAACGCGCCCCGCGCCGCCTCACCGAGGCCCAGAGCATCGACCTGCATGCGATAGGCTGCCGCATCCACGCAGATTCCGCCCGGGGTCGGCAGACCCGCGTGCCCGAGGGCAGCGAGATTGGCGGCCTTGGGTCCGAAGCGCGTCGCGTCGGTCGCTTCCGGCGCTGAAAGCGGAACGATTATCATGCTCTACACGCGGCTTGCGTTATTGGTAGCCGAGGATCAAGTCCGGGCTGATTCCGACCTTCTCTCCAGCGTGAGGAGCGTGACTCCCCGCTCACTGGGACCATCCGAGCGATGAATAACCGGGCATCGGATCGACGACGGTGATCTGCTCGACCGGGAAGTTGGAAATGAGCTCGACCCGATCCTTGTGCACGATCAGCATTTCCTCGATGCGCACGCCCCACTGGTACATTTTGCCGTGCTGGGTCTCGAGGGCGAACACCATCCCGTCTTTGATCTCGACCGGATGGTCGAGCGACCAGATGCGCGAAATGACCGGCATGTCGTACTGGGCAAGGCCTAGCCCGTGGCCCCACAGGTTGGCGGCCGCCTGATCTTCCTCGGCGTAGCCCCACGCTTCCTTGGCGGAGGGCCATTTGGACGCAATCTCGCGCGTCGTGGTGCCGACCTTCACGGCCTTCATCGAATCGTAGAGCCATTTGAGCGCAGTGGCGTAGACTTCCTTCTGCTCCTGGGTCGGCTCCTTGCCCGCGCAGTAGGTGCGGTAGTAGCACGACTTGTAACCGTTCCAGGTGAGCGCGGCGAGATCCATGAAGACGATGTCGCCAGGCTGGATGATGCGGTCGGAAAAGTTGCGCCAGTTGGGCCACGTGTTCGGACCGGCGGAAACGATCACGTCCTCGACATCCTCCATGCCGGGAACCGAATACAGGTACTCCATGATGTGCGCCGTCATCTGGTTCTCGGTGCGACCGGGCTTGAGAAACTTCATGAACTCCCAGTGTGCGGCGTCGCCGATCGCTCCCACGATGCGCAGGCACTCCTGCTCGTCCTCGTTCTTGACCGCGCGCGCCTCCATCATCGGCGTCATGCCGTCGGTCCAGTCGATTTTCGAGTCCTTGAAGATCTGGATCATGTTGATATCGACGAAGTCGACGCCGAGCTTCATGCCCTCGACACCGGCCTTCTTCATTTCCTGCTTCAGCGCATTGGTGAACTTGGTGACCTGGGCGAGCGATGCAGCGCCTGCCGCACCCTTGATCCAGGCATACGACCAGCGCACGTGATCCTTCGGAATCCAAGGCGAATGCTTATGGACCTGGTAGCCGATGTCGCCCTGTTCGAAGAGCACCGGCGCGTCGTCGCCGCACAGCAAAGCGTACCTTAGGCCGGGTTTCAGCCGGTTCCAGCCAGGCGTGAGCGTCCCGGTGACATAACGGCAGTTTTCATCGTACATGAGCAGCATTGCGCCGAGCCCGTGTGCCTTCATGCGCTCACGGGCGCGCTCGGTGCGATACTTGCGGAGACGGTCCCAGTTGACGCGCTGTTGCCAGTCCAGTCCCGCGATGCCGAAGTTGGCCATGTTCTTTCTCCAGTGTGAATGGGGTGTTGCGAGTACAGAAATCAGTTATCTTGACAATCAGAAGTGAATGCAGGGAGGGAGCCGTCGAGCTGCCGATGCCGCGACCGCATTTTTCGGATGCAATCAGTGTGCAAATCTAGCATTCCCGGGAAACCATCGCAAGGGGCCGCGCAGCAGCGGTGCGACCTCTTGTCGCGGCTCATTCCGTGCGGATGTTCGCGTCCTTGATGACTTTGCCATAGCGGCCGGTCTCGCTCTTCACGAAGGCGACAAAATCAGCCGATGATTTGCTGGAGACGATGGTGATCCCGCTGTCACCGAGGCGCTTGACGACCTGGGGATCTTTCATCATCTCTACCCCGGCCTTGAACAGCTTGTTCACCACCGCTTGCGGCGTGCCCTTGGGCACGAAAGTGCCCTGCCAGGAGCCCACGGCCATGTTGAAGCCCTGCTCGCGCATCGTCGGAATCTCGGGATAGGCGGGATTGCGCTCCGGTGAAATCACGCCGAGCATGCGCACCCGTCCCTGCTTGGCGAAGTTGACCGCCGAGGAAAAGGTCACGAACATTATCTGGACCTCATTGGCGAGCAGCCCGATCATTGCGGGCCCCGCACCGCCTTTGTAGTTTATCTGGACGGCTTTCGTTCCGGTGGCCGCCAGAAACATCTCCATCTCCAGCCGGTTTGCGCTGGAAGGCGCCGGCGAGCCGTAGTTGAGCTTGCCCGGATTCGCCTTCAGGTGCGCCACGAATTCCTTGACGTTCTTCATTGGGAGCGAGGGGTGAACCACGAGGCACCCCGGAACGTCCACCACCTGGGTGATCGGGATGAGATCTTTCAGGGGCCGGTACGGGAACTTGGTGTAGTAATTCGGATTGATCGCCATCGTGCCAACGTTGCCGAGCAGAAACGTGTAGCCGTCGGGATTGGCGCGGACGGCGACTTCCACCCCGATGTTGCCGGCAGCACCGCCGCGGTTGTCCACCACCACCTGCTGTTTCAGCAAAGCGGCCATCGCGGGCTGGATGATGCGGCCGACGGTGTCGGAGGCGCCACCGGGCGCGAACGGCACCACCATGCGCACGGAGCGCGACGGATAAGCGTCCTGTTTCGCCTGGGCAAATACGTGCGCAGTGGGCAGCAGCGTCGCCGCTAGCGTGGCGGCGACGACAAGTCGTATGGATTGCATGCTTTGGTTTTCCTCGTGATTGTCACGTTTTGTCACGTCCTCGGGATTACCGGAAGGAGCAGGTGGGAAGCCGTGCTGCCCCCGGTGAAAATGGTATTGCCTCCTACATTGTAGTCCGCGCAGTAATGGGTATAAGGCGCGCTGCCAACACCGTCCCTGGGCTGGATGTCGAGGCGGATGCGGTGGCCTTTGCGGAATACCATGCAGGTCGGCCAGATTTCGACCTGCACCTGGACTTTCTCGCCCGGCTTGAGCCATTGCCGTTCATCGTGGCTGTGATAGGGCCGGTAGGGTCGGGACAGGCGCGGGTCGAGCTTGCGATGGGAAACACGCAGCCAGCCCTTCGCCACCGGTATCGGCTGCTGCTGCTGGCCGATTTCCCAAACGTCCTTGCCTTCCGCGTCGATGTTGCGCAGCGTCGCGAAAATGTCCATGTCCGCGGTCGTGCTCGATACCCAAAGCACAAGGTTCACCGGCCCGGTCACCTCCAGGTCCGAGGCGAGCGGAGCAGTCTCGAACGAGACACCCATACGGGGGAGACTTCCCGCGAGAGCGGTCGAGGTCCACGAGGCCGATGCCACCCCGGCCTTGGTCATGCCGCTTGCCGGATAGGTGAGGGAGGCACTGCGCTTGGGAACCGTATCGGACAGCGCTCCCTCCGCCGCGCCGTCCTCGCTCCCGGGTCCGGCGGCGGGCTTGAGATAGAACTTCGTCCAGCGGGTGCGCTTTAACGGCCATTCGTTCTCGCGCCGCCACTGGTAACCCTTGCCGCCGCCCGTGCGTATGAGCAGCTTGACCGGGGGTTCCTCCATGATTCCGGTATCGATGCCCTTGAGCCAGTGATCGAGAAATCGCAACTGATCCTGCCGTGCCTCCCCGGCGTAGAACGGGTGATAGTGCGTGCCGGCGTGGATGCGCAGTTTCTTGTGCTTCGATCTGGCGCGCATGAACGCCTCGGTGTTGCCGCGCAGGTGCAATCCCATGCCGCTCCAGTTGCCGGCGCTGTACATCGGTATGTCGATCTCGTCCCAGCGCGCCTGACGTCCGTAGTAGGCGCCGGCGTCGAGGCTGTCGCGCATGTAATGCCACAGCCAGTGCTTGGCAAAGGCGTCCGGGCTGTCCTGCGTGCGCCGGCCGAGCAGGTGGTGCGCCATGTGGTTGTTGTACCAGTTGGACACGAAGCCGAAGCAGAAAATGCCGCCATGGTATGCGAAATCTCGATACATGTCGGCGGCGCCCTCCCACGGAATGATCGCCTTCAGAGACGGCGGGCGCAGGTTGGCCACCAGCCACTGCGTCATCGCAAAATAGGAAATGCCCATGGTCGCGACGCTGCCGCTGCACCACGGCTGCCGTGCGGACCACTCGATTGCGTCGTAGAAGTCGATTGCCTCCTGGAGCGAGAAGGGATCCGTCATGCCGGGAGACTTGCCCGAGCCGCGGGTGTCCACCCGCACTGCCGCGTAACCCCGCGGCACCCACCACAGCGGGTTGACCGTCTCCCAGTTCATGTACTGGTTCGGGTTTTCCTCGAGATCCGGGGGCGGCACCCACAGCTTGTCTTTCTGGTAGGCGCCGATGTTGATGAGCGCCGGGAATCTGCCTCCGCCCTTGGGCCGAAAGACATCCGCCCGCAGGCGCACGCCATCGCGCAGCGGAATTTCAACGTCCTTTTCGACGAGGAGCTCGTGCCTGGGCTGGGGCGTGTTGGTCACGATTTCTCATCATTTATGAAGGACGCGATATGCGTCCTTCATTCGACCTTGATGTTGTTCTCGACGACGATCTTTCCCCAGTCCTTGATCTCTTTCAGCACGAACTGCTGGAATTCCTCCGGGGACTTGTTGACCACCACCGACATGAAAACCTTCGAGAGTGAGGCCTTCATCTCGGGGCTTAACATGATTTTCACCCCGGTCAGATCGCGTGAGGGCTTGACCTTGAGCGACTTGAACGTGGTCTCGTTGATCGCGTTGGTGGACACGTTGCCGACGAACAGGGTATAGCCGTCCGGTGCGGATCTCGCCGCGAGCTCGAGCGCGATGTTGCCGGAAGCGCCCGCCCGGTTGTCGACGATGACGGGTTGTCCCCAGAGATCGCTGATCTTGGTCTGAAGCTGGCGTGCGGTAATGTCGGTCACGCCGTCTGTTTCTCATCTTCCGGCGAAATGGGGAGCTTGACCGGACGCTTCAGGCGGGCGGACAGATCGATTGCCTTGGTCAGCATCAGGCGATTGTGCCCCTCGGCCGCGGTCGCGTGCTGGGTCGGCACGCCCAGCGAGATGCGATTGAGCCACGAATTCGTTTCCTCGCGCATCGGGCCGCGTAATTCACCCAGCGCCATGTCGCCAACGGGGTAGCTGGTCAGGAAGTCGACGTGCCGGCGCTTGTCGGGTGCGTAACCTTCAGTCTGGATCAGGTTGGTGGCGAGCACGATGTCGCGGTGGGTATCGTCGATGGTGAGCACGCCCTCGGTTCCGACCGCGCCGATCTCGAGACTGTAGACCGCGCCTGGCCAGATCTCGGGCAAGCCCCAGTTGATCACGCCATGATAGATGGCGCCGTCGTCGAAAGTGATGGTGTAGCCGGTGCCGTCGATGCCCTTCCAGGCCGGCCCCAGCGCCTTGTTCACCGAGCGCGCGTAAACCTCGACCGGCGTTTTCCCTTCCATCAGCCACATCACCACGTCGAGCGCGTGCGTCCCGGAGATCACCATCGGCGAGATTTCCGCGGGATTGTCGCTGCGTTGGTAATTGTCGATGGCGACCAGCCGGTTCATGAACGCGCGCGAGGTCACCATGGTGACTTCACCGAGCGCGCCCGCGCGGACTTTTTCCTTGGCGACGAGCCAGCGCCGGCGGAAACGCTGGGTATAGCCGATCACGGCATCGACGCCGGATTTCTGGATCGCGGCGAGCGTCGCCGCCGACTCGGCGAGGTCAGTCGCAAGCGGTTTTTCGATCAGCATCGGCAGCTTGCGCTCAGCGGCGAACAGCACGGAATCGACATGCAGATGCTCGTCGGTCGAAACCACCACCGCATTGACTTCAGGGCGGCTCAATAGCTCGCGAAAATCGGTGGTGACGAACTCGGCGCCGCATTTTTCGCGCACGATCTCGCCGCGTTCCGGGTTCCTTTCGGCGAGGCCGATCCAGCCGACCTCGGGATGGCGCGCGGCAAGCTCGGCGCGGATCAGGCCGACCCGCCCGGCGCCGACGATCGCGAGGCCGATCTTCTTGGGCTGTTTTCTTGTCATATATTGTTGCTTGTCAGCGCGCGGCGCCGGCGGCGAGCGCAGGACGGGATTCTGGCAGGGGCAGGGTGACCGGTTCGTTGCGTTCGGCGGAGAGGTCGGCGGCGATATAGAGTTCCATCACCTGCCGCGCCTGCTCGGGCGTGACCAGGACCGGCCGGTCGCAGGCGACCGCTTCCAGGAAATGGATGGTTTCCCGCTCCATCGGTCCCGCGTAGGCATGATCGATGAACTCACCCGGCATGGACGACATCGGCAGGCGCATGCCGTCCTTCATGGTATTCAGCACCACGTCGCGATGGCTGTCGTCCACCAGCAGCGCGCCCTCGGTGCCGATCATCTCGATCCACGTCGTCGAGAAATTCGGATAGCCGGGAGGCAGACTCCAACCGCCGCCGACAACGAACGAGATCCCGTTATCCATGGTCACCATGATCCACTGGTTGTCGGGAATGTCGCCCCCGGTCGCCTCGCGCATGGCTCCGTAATTCACCTGGGAATACACCCGCACCGGTTTGGCCGGTTCCAGGCACCACAGGACGAAATCGAGATCGTGGGTCGCTTCCATGGCAGCCGGAGACAGCTTGCTGCGTCCGGTGATCTTTTTGCCGAGGCCGCGCGTGATATGCCGGCTCACCAGCGCGCTGACCGGCCGGCCGATCGTGCCCTCGGTGATCGACTTCTTGACGAATGCATGCTTGGGATTGAAGCGTTGCGAGTAGCCGATCGTGAACTTGAGACCGCTGCGGTTCGCAATTGCGATCAGGTCGTCGGCCTCATGCAGTTCAATCGCGATCGGCTTTTCGAGGAACACGTGCTTTCCGGCAAGCAGGCTGTCGCGTGCCATCGGATAGTGCGTGCTCTCCGGCGTAGCCGAGATATAGACCGCCTCGATTTCCTGGATCTTGAGCAGTTCGCGGTAATCCGCGGTGGCGGTGCGTGGGCGGGTGGCCTTCGCGACCTCGGCCAGGCGTTCAGGACGCGTTTCGGCGATATGCAGGCCTCGCACCAGCGCGTGACCGGCGCACGTCTGGGCACGAATACCGCCGCACCAGCCGGTGCCAATGACTGCGACTTCCACGGGTTTCACTCGACTTCCTCGCAATGGGCCGGGAGCACGCGATCCCGGAGACAGGTACAGGGCAAAGGGAATGCTGCGGAGTTCGGGGATTTCTGGTGCATATTGTAACGGCTGGCCCCAGAACCGCCAAGCCGAACGTGTATCATGGGTGCGCGAAGAGTCGGAACGCGGCGCGAAACCAGCGCGGGAATCGGGAGCGCGGGCGGATTGGCATGCATGAACCTGCGGGGGAGGGAACACATGCGGAAAAGAATTGCGGTGGTAGGCACGGGAGCGCTCGGCGGCTATGTCGGCGGCCATCTCGCGCATCAGGGCCACGATGTGACCTTGATCGACATGTGGCCCGAGCATATCGAGACCATACGGGCCCGCGGGCTGGAGCTCGACGGCATCACGCCGGAGGAAAAATTCACGGTGACGCAGGCGAAAACCATGCATATCACCGAGCTGCAGTCGCTCTCGAAGCAGAAGCCTGTCGATATCGCGTTCGTGGCGGTCAAGTCCTACGATACCGAGTGGGCAACGATGATGATACGGCCTTATCTCGCGTCCGATGGCTACGTGGTGTCGCTGCAAAACTGCATCAATGAGGAAAGGATCGCGGGTATCGTCGGTTGGGGCAAGACGCTGGGAGTCGTCTCGTCGCTCATCTCGGTTGAACTCTACGAGCCGGGCCGGATACGCCGCATGGTCGAGAAGGGCGGCGACAAGCATACGGTGTTTCGCGTGGGCGAAGTGCACGGCGTGGTCACGAAACGCGTCGAGGAACTCGTGTCCATGTTCTCCGCGATCGACAGCGCGAAGGCGACGACCAATCTGTGGGGCGAGCGCTGGACCAAGCTGTGCCAGAACGGCATGCGCAACGGCGTGTCGGCGTCCACCGGCCTGAGCGGCAAGGAATGCGATCGCAACGATGCGATCCGGTGTTTTTCGATCAAGCTCGGCGGCGAAGCGGTACGCGTCGGCCAGGCGCTCGGCTATCAGCTCGTGAATCTGGGCAAGCTCGCGCCGGAACGCCTCGCGCTTGCCAGCGAGGGCAACCAGGACGCCCTGGTGGAGATCGAAAACCTGATGATGTCCCGCGCGGCCTCGAATCCGCGGGCCGGCATCCAGCGCCCGTCGATGGCGCAGGACATGCGCAAGGGCCGGCGCACCGAAATACAGTTCATGAACGGATTCATCGCCGAGAAAGGCAGGTTCGTCGGCGTCGCGGCGCCGGCCCACGAGAAGTTGACCGAGATCGTGACCCGGGTCGAGCAGGGCGAGATTCCGCAATCCCCGGCCAATCTCGGCGGCTAGCAGGGGTGCCCGGAGCCCGCGGCGAGGCGGCGGCTTCGCGCCGTTACGGCTCGCTGCCGTCATTGATCATCTCGTGCGCAATGCCGTTGCACGGGCAGCCGATGAAATCCCCGGGGCCGATCTAAAATTGTTTTGGCGGCACGCGCATGATAAATTATCGCGCCGGCCACACCTCGATATCGAACCCACGTTCTGCAACAGGAACCACGGAATGCCGTTTCACCGTTTCGAAGCGCTGGAGAGCAAAGCGCTTACCCCCGATCTCTCGACCGGCAGGGGGCCGGTGATCGAAGGCCAGTACCTGTATTTCTGTCTGGTGCACAAGGTCGCCGGCACGGGCTCGGAACTCCATTATCATCCGAACGAGTTGCTGATCTTCCCGGTGTGCGGCGCGTTGAACGCGATTGTCGGCAAGGACCGCCGGATAGCGCCGCCCGGCACATTCGTGCACGCGCCTGCCTACGCGCGCCATTCGATGAAAGCGACCGAGGAAGCAGACTGCTCGTATCTGTACATCAAGGACAAGACCTGGACAGTGGTGGGACTTGCAGCAGACCAGGCGGTGCCGGACAAGGCCTGGACCGTGGACGAAATCAACCGGCTGCACACGAGCGGCACGCTGTCGCGATCGAAGCAGGACGGCGCCTCGCGCATGATCGTCGAGGGATTGAACGTCTGCTATTACCCGCTGCTCGACGCGCTCGATGCGCCCCAGGTGTCGGCGCGCCGCGTGTCCTGGATCGAGGGCGAGCGGCTTGCCTTCGGGCTGTTCGACGTTCCCGGCGGCTATGACGAGCCCGAATGCGCGAGTGCACGGGAAACCTTCATCTACATGATCGGCGGGAGCATGCGTGCCCGGGTAGGTCGCGAAGCGAAAACGGTGAGCGCCGGTGACGTAATCGAAATACCGAAAGGGATGCGTTACCGCCTGAAGCCGGCGGCGCCCTGCGTCCGCTATGCGCTCGTCTGCTCGACGCCGTACCTGGAACAGCGGATAGACGGCATGACCGCGGAGGAGCGCGAGCAGGCACGCATTAACAACAAGGCGAACTGATCGCAAGCACCGCACGATGATTCCCTGACGAAATGCATCCCACACAAATATGAGCAGAGGGGACTCCCGCAGCAGACCGGAGCCGGTCGGGCAGATCGGTCTGGGCATCATGGGCGGCGCATTTGCGAAGCACCTCCTTGAAGCGGGCTTTGACGTGGTCGGCTTCGACCCGGATCGGCGGCGCGCGGCACAGTTCGCACGCCATGGCGGACGTAGCGCCAGGTCTGGGGCGGCGGTTGCGACCCGATGCAGGACGATCGTAACGTCCCTGCCGAGCATCAAAGCCTGCGAAGCCGCGTTTTTCGGCCGCGACGGGATTGCAGGACGGGCGCGGCGTGGCACCGTGGTGATCGAAACCAGCACCATGCCGCTGGAGACCAAGATCGCGCTGCGCGATAGTTGCGCCGCGCACGGCGTCACCGTGCTCGACTGCCCGATCAGCGGCACCGGGGCGCAGGCGGCGGCCAAGGATATTTCGGTCTATGCGAGCGGCGAGCGCGATGCCGTGAGACGGTGTGCCGATATCCTAAACGGATTCTCGCGCAGCATGCACTATTGCGGGCCGTTCGGAAACGGCACGAAACTGAAATTCGTAGCCAATCTGCTGGTGACAATTCATAATCTCGCTGCCGCCGAAGCGATCGTGCTGGGACTGAAGTCGGGGCTCGATCTGGCGCTGCTGTACAAGGTGATCCGCGACGGCGCCGGGACTTCGCGCATGTTCGAAGTGCGCGGGCCGCTGATGGTCGCGAACGACTACTCCGACGCGCACATGAAGTGCGAGATCTACCAGAAGGATATCGACATCATCGGCGCGTTCGCGGCGAAGTTGCGATGCCCGACGCCCCTGTTCGAGGCGAGCAAGCCGTACTATTCGGCGGCGCTCGCGCAGGGGCACGCCAAAGACGATACCGCTGCGATCTGCGCCGTGCTCGAACGCATGGCCGGAATCACGCGCAATCAATCACGTCAGATGAAAGGGAAAGGCAGGAGATGAGCACCACGATGTCCACGCAATCCCAGGCGGCGCAGACGCTCGCCTGGAACATGAAGTTGGTGGCGCAGCACGAGCTGTCGGGTTTCGGCGGCATGGGCGAGGGCACCAACATGCAAAAGACCAAAGACGGCCGGCGCATCTTCTGGATGGCGCACGAGTCCGCGCCCAAGAACTTCACCGGCGTCGACGTCACGGATCCGCACAACCCGAAGATGGTGGTGCAAACCGACCTGCCGCACGGCGACGTGCGTTCGAACTCGCTGGATGTGGTCGGCGACCTGATGGCGGTGGCGTACCAGACCAAGAAGTGGGGCCTCAAGCCCGCCGGATTCGACCTTTTCGACATCAGCACGCCGGAGAAACCCCGGCTCATCGCGCACTTCGACGCGTCGGGACCGAGTTCGCGCGGCGCGCATTGCGTCTGGTTCGTTGACGGCGAGTATGTGCATATGAGTTGCGGCGCCCCGGACTTTACCCCGACTCACGAGAAGGACGACCAGTTCTACCGCATCATCGACGTGCGCAACCCGTCGAAACCGACCGAAGTAGGCCGGTGGTGGTATCCCGGCACCCGCAAGGGCGATGCGGAGCCGCCGCCGCCCCGTCATCCGAAGTTCGACGGCGGGTATCGGCCGCATAACACCAATGTTTACCCGGGCCGGCCGAATCGCGCCTACGTGGCCTACATCGACGGGGGCGCCTGGATACTCGACATCAGCGACAAGGCGCACCCCAAGGCGGTCGGACACCTGCAGTATTCGCCGCCCTACAACGGCTTCACGCACACCGTAATGCCGCTGCTGAGCCGGGACCTGCTCATCGTGAGCGACGAATGCGTCAAGGACAACGGTATCGACTGGCCGAAGCTCACCTGGGTCGTCGACGCGCGCAATGAATCCAACCTGGTGCCGATTGCGACGCTGCCGCTGCCGCCGGTGGAAACTTTCAGCAAGCGCGGCGGACGCTTCGGGTCGCACAATCTGCACGAAAACTACCCCGGCCCGTGCGCCTGGCGCTCCGACACGATCGTGCTCGGCACTTTTTTCAACGGCGGGGTGCGCGCGTTCGATACCTCGAACCCGTACCAACCGAAGGAAGTCGCCTACTTCGTGCCCGGCGCACCCAAGATGTCGCGAGCCGGGGCGATCCAGTTGAACGACGTCTTCGTCGATGACCGCGGGCTGGTCTTCACCGTCGACCGTTTCGCCGGCGGCCTTTACATCCTGGAAATGAGCCTCTGACGTGACGCTCGAGGTTCAACCGCGACTTAGAGTGCCTAACATGATGACCCGCGTGATCAATCCGTTCTGGCGGCAACGCACACGTGGTTCATCATGTTAGGCACTCTTACCGCGCGCGACCCGCTGGCGGGACGCATTCCCGTCAGCGTGGTGACGGGTTTCCTCGGCAGCGGCAAGACCACGCTCATCAACCGGCTGCTCAAGCGCCCCGACATGAACCGGGTCGCCGTGATCGTCAACGAGCTCGGCGAAGTTGGCATCGACAACGACCTGGTGGAGGTGTCCTCCGAGCAGATGATGCTGCTCAACAACGGCTGCCTGTGCTGTGTGCTGCGCGGCGATCTGGAAGAGACCATGCGCGATCTCTTCATCAAGCGCCGCAACGGCGAGATCATCGACTTCGACCGCGTCGTGATCGAAACCACGGGACTCGCCGATCCGGCGCCGGTGATGCAGACCCTGATGACCGACACCATGCTCGAAGATCAGTATCGCCTCGATTGCGTGGTGACTCTGGTCGATGCGGTGAACGGTCTGGGGCAGATCGCGACCCTGCCGGAACCGGTCAAGCAGGCCGCTCTCGCCGACCGCCTCGTCATCACGAAATCCGACCTCGCCGACGCGGCGAAGCTCGAAGAGCTGGAAGCGAAATTGCGCGAATTGAACCCCCCGGCGCCGATCAGGCGTGCGCTCAACGGCGAAATCGAGCTGGCATTCCTGGTCGACGTCGGGCTGCGCAACGTCAAGGGCAAACTCGAGGATATCGCACGCTGGCTGGGCGCCGATGAGCGTGAGAGCGAGCGCGGAGATCATGACGAGCCCGCGCACGGCCACAGGCACGACACCGCAATCACGTCGTTCTGCCTGAGATTCGAGCGGCCGTTCTCGTGGGCGGTTTTCACGCAGTGCATGGATGTGCTCACCGCCCTGCGCGGACCCGACCTCCTGCGGGTGAAAGGACTCGTCAACGTCGAGTCGCGAGCCGGCCCAATGGTAGTGCAGGGTGTGCAGCACCTCTTTCATCCACCGGTCGAGCTGGCGGCATGGCCGAGCGAGGATCGCAGCTCACGCATCGTCTTCATCACACGCGGCATCGGGCGCAGCGAGGTCGCCAACCTGTTCGCCGCCATCGGCGCAGTGCAGGGCCAGGCAAAAGGATGAAGGCGCAAGAACGTAGGTTGGGGTGAACAACGAGAACCCCAACAATCGACGTTCGTTCCGTGTTGGGCATCTCTACGTTCAGCCCAACCTACGCGGGTTGATTGAGTCGTAGGCCGGCAATCCTTTGCCGGCATCGATCGCGGCAAGGGATTGCCGCGCTACCGAGTGAAGCATGGCGGGAAGTGAGTTGCGGGATCGGATGCTCATCGAGTGGGATGTTCCCATCACGATGGATGATGGGTTGGTGTTGCGTGCCGATGTGTTTCGTCCGCCATTGGAGGGCCGTTACCCGGTCGTCCTGAGCTACGGACCGTACGCCAAAGGCCTCGCGTTCCAGGAAGGTTACCCCAGCGCGTGGCAGCGCATGGTGGCCGAACATCCCGATGTGGCATACGGCTCCACCAACCAATACCAGAGCTGGGAAGTGGTCGATCCCGAGAAGTGGGTGCCGGACGGATACGCCTGCGTGCGCGTTGATTCGCGCGGGGCGGGGCGCTCGCCCGGATTTATCGATCCGTTCTCGCCGCGCGAAACGCGTGATTTATATCACTGCATCGAATGGGCCGGCGTGCAGCCATGGTCGAATGGCAAGGTGGGCCTGAACGGAATTTCGTACTACGCCATCAACCAATGGCACGTCGCGTCGCTGCAACCGCCGCACCTCGCCGCCCTGTGCATCTGGGAGGGCGCCGCAGACTGGTACCGCGACATGACGCACCACGGCGGCATTCTCAATACCTTTTTCGGCAACTGGTACGACATGCAGGTGAAAACGGTGCAACATGGACTTGGCGAGCGCGGCTCACGCTCACGCGTAACCGGCGAACTCGTGTGCGGTGACGCGACGCTTTCCGACCGGGAGCTTGGCAGTACCCGTTGCGACTTCGGCGATGACATCCTCGCGCATCCGCTCGACGACGCGTACCACAAGACGCG
The DNA here is from genome assembly GCA_001770325.1 of Betaproteobacteria bacterium RIFCSPLOWO2_02_64_14. Taxonomy (GTDB): domain Bacteria; phylum Pseudomonadota; class Gammaproteobacteria; order Burkholderiales; family SG8-41; genus DSOT01. The sequence continues at coordinate 10,597 of MEQT01000063.1, read as the reverse complement.
CTCACCGGTGTGGGAGAAGATTACGGTGCCAATGCTTTCCGCAGCCAACTGGGGCGGGCAGGGGCTTCATCCGCGAGGCAACTTCGAAGGCTTCCAGCGCGCGGCATCGAAGCACAAGTGGCTCGAAGCGCACGGCCTGGAGCACTGGACGCACTTCTACACCAGCTACGGCGTTGGCCTGCAGAAGCGGTTCTTCGATCATTTCCTGAAAGACGCGAACAACGGGTGGGAGCGCCAGCCGCGCGTGCAGCTCCAGGTGCGCCACGTCGATCGCTTCGTCGAGCGGCACGAGGACGCGTGGCCGATTCCGCGCACCCGCTGGACGCGTTTCTACCTCGAATCCGGCAATCACAGTTTGTCAAACCAGCCGGTGGCGGCGGCCGGCTCCGTTACCTATGACGCTTCGGGCGAGGGCGTGACTTTCCTGTCGCCCCCACTCGATGCCGACACGGAAATCACAGGGCCGCTGGCGGCACGGCTGTGGATTTCCTCGGATACGGCCGACGCGGATCTTTTTCTCGTGTTCCGCGTCTTCACGCCGGACCTGCGGGAAGTGGTGTTCATGGGCGCGATCGATCCGCACACGCCGGTGGCGCAGGGCTGGCTGCGCGCGTCGCACCGCAAACTCGATCCGAAACTCTCGACCGAATACCGGCCGTACCACACCCACGACGAGGCGCTGCCGCTGCGTCCGGGCGAGGTGGTTCAGGTTGACGTCGAACTGTGGCCCACGTCAATCGTGGCGCCGGCGGGTTATCGCGTCGCGCTTACGGTGCGCGGGAAAGACTATGAGTGGGCTAAATCAACCGGGGCGCGGCTGTCAAACTTCAAGAACGAATTGCGCGGCTGCGGGCCGTTTCTGCACAGCGATCCGCGTGACCGGCCGGCTTTGGTATTCGGCGGCAAAGTGACGCTGCACTGCGGTCCGGGCCACGAGTCGTACGTCATCGTGCCCGTGATTCCAAGGATTTTGCCGGACGAGCATCCGACAAAATCCTAAGCGGATCAGCGCGCGCGCGCTGAAGGCATGCGGGCCTGGGCGGGTTCGAAAACGTAGCCCTCTTTCTGCGCATCGGCGAGACAGCCTTCGTACTCGTTGTACGCGGCGGGCGACTCCGCAATGACCGACTTGTCGGTAGACAATCGCTGCCACCGCCAGAGCCGCTCCGGATCCCGGTAAAAACGCCAGATGAAGTTCATGATCTGTTCCTCCGAAATTCGACTATACGCCAATCCCGGCCCTCGCGTTTTCGCGCGGCCTGCGTGTCGCCGCTGCGACGCGGCGCTTCCATTACGTCGTGGTCATTTCGAGTGAGAAAAAGGGGGCAGCATTGCGCTGACCCCTTTGGGCGTTGGCTCCCCGACCTGGGCTCGAACCAGGGACCTGCGGATTAACAGTCCGTCGCTCTACCAACTGAGCTATCGGGGAAAAAGGCTAGAAAAAAACGGGATGGAAGCGTTTTTGAAAGGCGCATATAGTAATCGCTCGGGCGCCGAGGGTCAATGAGAGGAACGCGGGAACGGTGATGGAAGTGCGCTCATGAAGTGGGCAAAACGCATCGGGATCGGATTCGCCGCACTGCTGGCGGTACTGCTCGTACTGCCGTTTTTCATCTCGCTCAACGACTACATTCCGCGCATCGAGAAGGAAGCTGCAGCGCGGCTCGGTGAGCCGGTCTCAATCAAGAGTTTGACGGTCTCGCTGCTGCCGCTGCCGCATCTGACGGTTGACGGCATCACGCTTGGCAAGACCCAAGACATCACGATCGGAAAGGTCACGGTAGCGCCGGACCTGCTCTCATTGCTTGCGCCGGTCAAGGTCATCCGGACGATCGAAGTGAACGGGCTGGTACTCACCCGGAAGGCTCTCGACAAGATCCCGGTATGGACCAAGGCCGATCCAAAGACGCCACCGCAGCCGGCGCAAGTGCGCGTCGAGAGCATCCGGCTCGACGATGCGCAAATAAGGTTCGACAGGTCGAGCTTCGGGCCATTTGATGCCGAAGCGAAACTGAACCATTCCGGCGAGCCCGAGACCGCCTCCATTACCACCCGCGACGGCAAGCTGAAGGTCAGCGTCAAACCGGAGAAATCGACCTATCTGATCGAGGCGCTTGCCAAGGGGTGGCAGTTGCCGCTCGGCCCGCCTATCCTGTTCGATGAGCTTGCCGTGAAGGGCGTTGCGACGCTGAACGATGCGAATTTCAACGATGTGCGGGCGCGCCTGTACGGCGGCAGTATCACCGGGACGGCGAACGTGGCATGGAAAAGGGGGATACAGCTCAGAGGGAAAGCCGCTGTCAGCCAGGTCGAAATACGCTCTCTGCTGCGGGCGCTGGGACGGCCGCCGACCATGAGCGGCAGGCTCACCGCACACCCCGTATTCTCGGCGACCGCGCCAGTCGGCGGACAGCTTGCCCAGGCGTTGCGGCTGGAAACCCCGTTCGACGTCAAGAACGGCGTGCTCCACGGCATCGACATCGGCAAGGCGGCAACGTCGCTGATCAGCAGGGAAGGCTCGAAGGGCGGCGAGACACGTTTCGATCAGCTCTCGGGCCACCTCGCGCTCAACCGTGGCACGCGCCGTCTGACGCAGCTGAAAATATCCTCGGGATCTCTTTCCGCCAACGGCAATGTGACGGTCTCGCCTCGCGACGAACTCTCGGGGCGGGTCAACGCGCAGGTGACCGCGGCCGGCACCAGCGCGGTCGTTCCGCTCAACGTGATGGGAAGCGTCCAGTCGCCGCTACTGGTGCCGACGGGAGGCACGCTGGCGGGTGCGGGGGTCGGCACTGCGATACTGGGCCCCGGCGTGGGAACATCCGTCGGCGCAAAGGTAGGCGGTTGGGTGGAGGGGCTGTTCGGCGGGAAGGAAGAGCAAAAGAAGTGAACAGGTGAAGTTGATTCACCCTTCACCTACTTACACCAGCACGCTCGCGACCGCCTTGGCGACGTAGTCGATGTTGCGCGTATTGAGCGCAGCGACGCAGATGCGCCCGCTGTCGATCGCGTAGATCGAATACTCCTCGCGCAATCGTCGCACCTGCTCCTGGTTCAGCCCCGAGTAGGAAAACATCCCGCGCTGGCGTACCACGAAGCTGAAATCGAAGTCGGCGCGGTGCGCGCGGATCTTGTCCACCAGTTGCCGCCGCATCGTCTTGATGCGCTCGCGCATGGCGCCGAGTTCCCGCTCCCACAGGGAGCGCAATTCAGGCGTCGTCAGCACGGTCGTCGCCATTCTGGCGCCGCCAGTCGGAGGATTGGAGTAGTTCGTGCGTATGACGCGCTTCAATTGGCTCAACGTGCGCGCCGCTTCGTCCGCGCTCTGGGTGACGATCGAGAGTGCGCCGGCGCGTTCGCCGTAAAGAGAAAGCGATTTGGAGAATGAACTCGATACCAGCACCGCGGGGCAAGCCCCGGCAAAGCGCCGCACGGCAGCGGCGTCCTCGTCGATGCCTTCGGCGAAACCCTGGTAGGCAATGTCAAGAAACGGCACCAGCTCACGCGCATTGATCAGCGTCATCACGCTTTCCCACTGCTGCGGCGTGAGATCCACGCCCGTGGGGTTATGACAGCACGCATGCAAGACCACGATTGAACGCGCCGGCAGCGTACCTAGCGCCGCTATCATCGCGTCGAAGTCGAGGCCGTGCGTTGCCGGGTCGTAGTACGGATAGGTATTGACCGTGAAACCGGCATACTCGAACAGGGCCCGGTGATTCTCCCAGCTGGGATCACTGATCCAGACCTGGGCGCCGGGGTCGAGGCGGCGCAGCAGGTCGGCACCCACCTTGAGCCCCCCGGTCCCGCCCAGCGTTTGCACTGTCACGATGCGCCTGCCCGTCACGGCCTCATGCTGCGGACCGAACAGCAGGCCCTGAACGGCCTGGTCGTAGGCCTGCAGTCCGTCTATCGGCAGGTAGTTACGGGGCTGGGCGCTGGCGGCAAATTGCTCCTCGGCGCGGCGCACGCACTGGAGCACCGGAACCTTGCCGCTGTCGTCGGTATATACCCCGACGCCGAGATTCACCTTGTTGGGGTGGGTGTCGGCATTGTAAGTCTCGGTGACACCCAGGATGGGGTCTTTGGGCGCCATCTCAACGGCGGCGAGCAGTGACGAGTGCATTCGAATGTAACGCGGGAGCTGCGAAAAGGTTGAAGGGCAGGTGCTATTTTACCCGCTCGCCCACGCGATCGGGTGGCTATCGCGGCCATGCTTGTGGGAAAATAATTGGTTTCCTTAGACACCACGCACATCATATTCCAGCCATGGCCGCATCCGTAGCTGACACCGCGCCCGCCGCGCCGGGCACGGTCGAACCGACGATCTTTCCCGACAGCCCGTTCCGGCTGTACCAGGCCTTTGAACCGGCGGGTGACCAGCCGGAGGCGATCGAGCAGTTGACCGCCGGGATACGCGACGGTCTCGCATTCCAGACCCTGTTGGGGGTCACGGGGTCGGGTAAGACCTACACCATGGCACACGTCATCGCCAGGCTCGGATGCCCGGCGCTCATCATGGCGCCCAACAAGACGCTGGCGGCGCAGCTCTACTCCGAGATGCGCGAATTCTTCCCGGACAACGCGGTCGAGTATTTCGTGTCGTATTACGACTACTACCAGCCGGAGGCCTACGTCCCGTCCAAGGACCTCTACATCGAGAAGGATTCGAGCATCAACGAGCATATCGAGCAGATGCGGCTCTCCGCCACCAAGTCGCTGCTCGAACGGCGCGATACGATTATCGTCGCCACCGTGTCGGCGATCTACGGCATCGGCGACCCGGTCGACTATCACGGCATGATCCTGCACCTGCGGGAGAACGAGAAGCTCGCGCAGCGCGACGCGCTCAAGCGCCTCACCGAGATGCAGTACCAGCGCAACGAGTTCGACTTCCGCCGCGGCATATTCCGCGTGCGCGGCGACGTGATAGACATCTTCCCGGCGGAGAACTCGGAGACGGCCGTACGCGTAAGCCTGTTCGACGACGAGGTGGAAAGTATCCACATGTTCGATCCGCTGACCGGCCACGTGCTGCAGCGTGTTGCGCGTTACACCGTCTATCCGTCGAGCCACTACGTCACGCCGCGCGCGACCACGCTGCGCGCGATCGAGTTGATCAAGGATGAGTTGCGCGAACGCAGCGACTGGTTTCAGCGCAACAACAAGCTGGTCGAAGCCCAGCGCATCGAACAGCGCACGCGTTTCGACCTGGAGATGCTCAACGAGATGGGATTCTGCAAGGGCATCGAGAACTATTCGCGTCATCTATCCGGGCGCAACGCGGGCGAGCCCCCCCCGACGCTGATCGATTACCTTCCGCACGATGCGCTGCTCATCATCGACGAAAGCCACGTCACCATCCCGCAGTTGGGCGGCATGTACCGCGGCGATCGCGCGCGCAAGGAAAACCTGGTGGATTACGGCTTCCGGCTTCCCTCGGCGCTCGACAACCGGCCGCTGCGCTTCGACGAGTTCGAAGCCAGGATGCGGCGCACCGTTTTCGCATCGGCGACGCCCGCGGAGTACGAACGCCGGCATCAGGCGCAGGTGGTGGAGCAAGTGGTGCGGCCGACCGGCCTGGTCGATCCGCGCCTCGAGGTGCGCCCGGCATCGACCCAGGTCGATGACCTGCTCTCGGCGATCAACGAGCGCGTGAAGCTCGGCGAGCGCGTGCTGGTGACGACGCTCACCAAGCGCATGGCCGAAGATCTCACCGAGTATCTCGGCGAGCACGGCGCGAAGGTGCGCTACCTGCATTCGGATATCGACACCGTGGAGCGGGTCGAGATCATCCGCGATCTGCGCCTCGGGGAGTTCGACGTTCTGGTCGGCATCAATCTGCTGCGCGAGGGGCTCGACCTCCCGGAAGTGTCGCTGGTCGCGATCCTGGACGCCGACAAGGAGGGGTTTCTGCGATCGGAGCGTTCGTTGATCCAGACCATCGGACGCGCGGCGCGGCACCTCAACGGCACGGCCATTCTCTATGCCGACGTGGTGACCGATTCGATGCGCCGCGCGATGGGCGAAACCGAGCGCCGCCGCGCGAAGCAGATCGCCTACAACCAGGCGCGCGGCATCACGCCCAAGGGAATCAGCAAGCGCGTCAAGGACATCATCGACGGCGTGTACGATCAGGAGGCCGCGCGCGAGGAGTTGCGGGCCGCCCAGAACGAGGCACGCTACGAGGCGATGAACGAAAAGGACCTCACGCGCGAACTGAAACGACTGGAAAGGGAAATGCTGGCGGCGGCGCGCAATCTCGAATTTGAGCTGGCCGCGCAACTGCGCGACCAGCTCAAAGTTCTGCGCGAGCGGTTGTTCGTCAGAGCCGCCTGAACATCGTTCAGCGCGTCGAGCCAAGCTGCAACAGCAGCAGCTCCATATGCTCGAGCTTCTTCTTGAGTTGCTGCACGTCCTCTTCCAACGCGGTCGTGAGGTTTACGAGGCCGTTCAGCGTGTCCCAGTGCACGGCGTCTCTCGCCGGCGGTTTGATGAGACCCTTGGCATCTTCAAAGGCCTGGCGTGCCGCAGAATAGGATGACATAGCGTTTCCTCATGCTCTCTCATGGGTTCGGCGTGGGTGTTGCGGGTTCCACGCGATGGGTTTCCACCTGCAGCAACGGCTCCTCGTCCAGCGGCGCAGTCGGAGGACGCACACGCTTGGGATGCGACTCTGGGGCGTCCTCGACGGCCTGCGCGCTCGCGGCCCTACGCTTTTCCGGGTTCGTTTCGATTTGCGTGAGATCGGTTTGCCAATCGAGCTTTAGAACCTCATCCGGCCGTACGAGGGGAGAGGGCGTCTGCTCCAATAAGGGAACTGGCGTCTCTTCGCGTACGGCCTCTCCGGCAATGATGGCCGACGGCGGCACTGCCGGCTCCGGCTGAGTCACGTGATCCACCGACTCGGCCATCGTCACCGCCGGTAATTCCTGTTGCATCGCAGGGGTCACCGGAATCGCCATTTCGATGGCGGTGGATACACCCTCGGCTGTGGCATTGACGGGCTCACCGGTGGTTGGAACCGGGGCGACGGTCGCTGCGGCAGGCAGAGTCGCCGTACTTTCCGGCTCGGCGCGCGTTTCCAACTCGGGTGCCACGGCGCCCTGCACGCCTGCGGTAGTTCCCTCACGATTCTCATGCCGATCCCGCCTGCCTCGCCGCCTTCTCCCGCGGCCGTCACCGGAATCGCGCTGTGCAGGCTGCTCTGCGGCAGGGGCCGCTGGTCGCGGAGCGGCCTCAGCCTGACCTTCGTCACGCTGCCTGGACCGGTCGCGGCCACCCTCCGGACGCCGGCCCTCGTGGCGGCGCTCGTCCGGATGCCGCTGGCGCCCGTGCTCCCGCCCGCGGCGTTGTTCGGCCGGCTGCTGGCCTCCGCCTTCAGGGCGCGGGCGGGCGCCGCGGTCGCGGTCGCGCCCACGTCCTTCCCGTGGTCGCTGGCCCTCGCGCGGCGCCTCGTGACGGGCGTGTGAAGGTACCGCTGGGGCGGCCAGCTCCGGTGCAGGGGCTTGCGCGGCTTCCACGGGTGCGCTTCGGAACCATCCGAAGAGCTTGCTGATGATCGAAGTTTCCTGCACGGGAGCACGCGCCGCAGCCGGAGTGGGCGGTGGCGGGGCTGCCACCGGTTCTTCCCTGGCTACCGGCGCGGGCTGCTGCGGCGTGATGCCTCTTACGGCGGCCACCGCGCGCGGCGGCGGCGTCTCCGCGGAAGGTACCGCCGGTGTGGATTCCTCGGCCGGCACTTCGACGAGGTTGTAGCTCGGCGGCAGCGGCTCGCTCTGGTTCAGATCGTCGTGGCGCAACCGGGTCACCGAGTAATTCGGGGTCTGCAGGTGTGCGTTGGGAATCAGCGTGACCGTGACGCGATGGCGCGCCTCGACCATTTGCAGATCGACGCGTTTCTCGTTGAGCAGGAAAGTGGCGACATCGACCGGCACCTGTGCGTGCACTGCCGCGGTGTTTTCCTTCATCGCCTCTTCCTGGATGATCCGCAGGATGTGCAGCGCGGTGGATTCCGTGCCGCGCATGTGCCCGGTTCCGTGGCAGCGCGGGCAGGGGATGTAGCTTGATTCTCCCAACGAAGGCCGCAGGCGCTGGCGCGACAGTTCCATGAGGCCGAAGCGCGAGATCTTGCCCATCTGCACCCGCGCGCGATCGAACTTCAGCGCGTCGCGCAGGCGATTCTCGACCTCGCGCTGGTTGCGTCCGGACTCCATGTCGATGAAGTCGATCACGATGAGCCCGCCCAGGTCGCGCAAGCGCAACTGCCGCGCAAGTTCCTCGGCCGCCTCGAGATTGGTGCGATACGCGGTCTCCTCGATGTCCGCGCCACGCGTTGAGCGCGCGGAATTGACGTCGACTGATACCAGAGCCTCGGTGTGGTCGATGACCACGGCGCCGCCCGACGGCAGATTCACCGAGCGCGAGTAGGCCGATTCAATCTGGTGCTCGATCTGGAAGCGCGAGAAGAGCGGCACGTCGTCCCGGTAGAGCTTGACCCGGTTGACGTTTGCCGGCATCACCGTGGCCATGAACTCCGAGGCCTGACGGAAGACCTCCTCGGTGTCGATCAGGATCTCGCCGATGTCGGGCTGGAAGTAGTCCCGGATCGCGCGGGCAACGAGATTGCCCTCCGGATAGAGCAGCCGGGTGCCGTAGACCTTGAGCACATCCTTGCTGCCCGCTTCGTCGATTGCGCTCCAGAGCTTGAGCAGGTAGTTGAGGTCCCAGCTCAATTCCTCCTGCGAGCGCCCGATTGCCGCCGTGCGCCCGATGACGCTCATGCCGTCGGGCAACTCGAGATGCTCGATCACGTCGCGCAGTTCGTTACGCTCCTCGCCTTCTACGCGCCGCGACACGCCGCCGCCCCGCGGATTGTTGGGCATCAACACGATGTAGCGACCGGCAAGGCTGATGAAGGTGGTGAGCGCCGCCCCCTTGGTGCCGCGCTCGTCCTTGTCCACCTGGACGATCAGTTCCTGGCCCTCCGAGAGCGCATCCTGGATGCGGGCACGACCGACGTCCACGCCGGGTTTGAAGTAGCTACGGGAGACTTCCTTGAACGGCAGGAACCCGTGGCGCTCGCCGCCGTAGTCGACAAACGCCGCTTCGAGGCTGGGCTCGATGCGGGTAATCACCCCTTTGTAGATATTGCTCTTGCGTTGTTCCTTGCTGGAGTGCTCGATATCGAGGTCGATGAGCTTCTGCCCATCGACGATCGCGACGCGCAGCTCCTCGGCCTGCGTCGCGTTAAACAACATTCGCTTCATTATCGTCTTCCCCCGCGCTCACATAGGACACGGGATGGACGGACCCGCTGCGCGCTGCTCAGGGCAGCGCGGAATACCGAAGGCGTTCAGTCACTTGGCACGAACATGGTGTAGGGTGACGTGGGGTATCGGTCGTCGTGAGTCCGTCGGTTGCGGTTCGCGCCGCGCGCGAAGCCGCAGAGATCCTGTAACTGTGTTGAGCGCATAACTCGTCTAGTATCGCTACTTTGTCCGGTGAGCGATATTAACCATGCCGGTCAGGTGATCAAGTCAGGGTGCAACGCGTACTGCCTGCCGCAACGCCACACTGTGGGACATTTTGCGCCACAGGTTAAGGGGAGCGGACGGTCGCTGAAGCCCGACAACAATTCACGAGTTTGCGGTCTGTTCGCCTGCGCCATATTGCGCGGCGTGTATACGCGCAAACACCGGTAGTCGCGAAATCGTAAAGAATAGTATAGACAAATGAAAGAGTTAAGTAAAGATTCTCGGCTCTGGCGGGAGATTGGAGAGGAGGCGGCCGGGCAGCGCATCGATAATTACCTCGTCAGGCGCCTCAAGGGCGTTCCCAAGAGCCACGTCTACCGCATCCTGCGGAGCGGCGAAGTCAGGGTGAACAGCAAGCGGGTCGGCCCCGACTATCGGCTCAGTATGGGTGACCGCGTCCGCATCCCCCCGACGCGACTTGCGCGCCCAGCGGCGCTGCCGCGTAGCCCCGGACCGAGCCGTTTCGTCGGCGCGGTGCTGTATGAAGACGACGCTTTGCTCGCGCTCAATAAACCGGCCGGGATCGCGGTGCATGGAGGAAGCGGAATCAG
>MEQT01000063.1:0-502 GCA_001770325.1 Betaproteobacteria bacterium RIFCSPLOWO2_02_64_14 | reverse complement strand
GGAGGAAGCGGAATCAGCCTGGGTGTGGTGGAACAACTCCGGCGCGACCGGCCGCAGTCCCGATTTCTCGAGCTGGTGCATCGGCTCGATCGTGATACATCCGGGGTGCTGCTGCTCGCGAAAAAGCGCAGCGCGCTGACCCGGCTGCACGAGCAGTTGCGGGCGGCGCAGGTGCAGAAAGTCTATCTCGCGCTGGTGCACGGAAAGTGGCGCGACCAGAAACGCAACGTCCGACTGCCGCTCGAGAAATATGTCCTGGCGAGCGGCGAGCGCCGCGTCAAGGTAAAGCCAGAGGGGTTACCATCGCATACTGTGTTCTCGCTGCGGCAATCGTATCCGTCCTACAGTTTGCTCGAAGCCGAATTGAAGACCGGGCGCACGCACCAGATTCGCGTCCACCTCGCGCACCTGGGCTTTCCGATCGTCGGCGACGACAAGTACGGCGACTACGAACTCAACCGGCGCATCGCGGCACAAGGGCTCAAGCGCATGTTCCTCCACG
>MEQT01000062.1:6055-7903 GCA_001770325.1 Betaproteobacteria bacterium RIFCSPLOWO2_02_64_14 | reverse complement strand
GCCGCGCCTCGGCGGCGGGTTTCGAAGCGCTGCTGGTGACCGTGGACGGCGTGGTCGCCGGCAACCGCGAGTACAACCGGCGTAACGGCTTCTCCGTGCCCTTCAAGTACAACGGCAGGAACACCACCGACGTGCTCATGCATCCGCGCTGGATGTTCGGTGTGCTGGGGCGCTACATCGCCAACGGCGGCATGCCACAGCGCGTGAATTTTCCCGACGAGTTGAAGGGCAAGATCACCTCTGCCTATGGCGGCAGCAAGGAAACCCGCAATGATTCGCTCAACTGGGATGACTTGAAGGCACTGCGCGACATCTGGCCCGGCAAGCTCCTGGTGAAGGGGCTGCTGCACCCCGATGATGCGTCCAAATCCCTGGAATACGGCGCCGACGGCGTCATCGTGTCCAACCACGGCGGGCGCAACTGCGACGCCGCGCCCGCGCCCATCGAGGTGCTGCCGGAGATCGTGAAGGCGGTGGGCGATCGCACCACCGTCATTTTCGACAGCGGCGTGCGCCGCGGCAGCGACGTGGTGAAGGCGCTGGCGCTGGGCGCGAAGATGGTGCTGATCGGGCGCAGCACGCTCTACGGCACGGCCGCAGCGGGCTACGCGGGCGCGACCCGGGCTCTCGATATCTATCGCGGCGAAATCAGCCGCGGCATGGCGCAGATTTCCTGCAACCGGGTATCCGAGATCGGGCCGCAGCACGTCGCGTTCAGCGGACGGGCGCTGCTTTCCGGCGGCGCCGAGGGCCGCACCGCCGCGCGTGATGAGAAACTGTGGTCCGTCCCCAGCGCCAAATCTGCGTAGCACACGCGATCCGAAGCTTGCTCCGAACCGACAACCAAGGGGAGTAAAACGATGAAGATCGAAAAGGCAATCCGGCTGTTGATGTGCGCAAGCGTGGCTGCCGCGGGGATGTGCGGCGCTGCGTCGTGGGCGCAGACTTATCCTGTCAAGCCGGTCCGTTACGTCATCCCGTTCCCTGCGGGTACCGGGAACGACATCGTCGGGCGTTTGATCATGGGACATTTGTCGCGCCTGTGGGGCCAGAACATCATCGTTGACAACCGGGGGGGCGCTTCCGGTTCAATCGGCGCGGCGTTTGCCGCGAAGTCGCCGCCCGACGGGTACACGCTGCTCCATTGCAATATCGCCCCGAATGCAATTTCCCTATCGATGATCGCGAACATACCCTACGGGCACAAAGATTTCGCGCCGATCACGCGCATCGGCATGCCGCCTAACGTTATTTTGGTGCACCCGTCAGTGCCGTGGAAATCGATCAAGGAGTTGGTCGCTTATGCAAAGGCCAACCCGGGCAAGCTGAGTTACGCCTCCGGGACGGTCGGCACCTCGCCGCACCTGACGATGGAGTGGCTCAAGTTGCGGCTCAAGTTCGATATCGTGCATGTTCCTTATAAGATCGCGTCACAAGGCACTCAGGATGTGATGGCCGGCCAGCTTCCGATCAATATTACGAACATGCCGTTCGTCATAGCACCGATTCAGGCCGGACGGCTGCGCGCGCTGGCGGTCGCGAGTGCGCAGCGTCAGCCGCTGGTGCCGGACGTGCCGACGATGCAGGAATCGGGCGTGCCCGACTTCGAGGTCAATTCCTGGTATGGCGTGTGCGCCCCGGCTGGCGTTCCCGTAGCGTTGCTCGATAAGATAAACGCCGATCTACACGCGGTAATGCGTATCCCCGAAGTCGCGCAGCGCCTGACCGGGCTGGGGATGCCGCCCGCGCCGACGAGCCGCGACGAGTTCGACAAGTTCATGCGCGCGGAGATCGCGCGCTGGGCGCAGGTGATCAAGGACGCAGGGATTCCCAAGCTATAGCGGTGCG
>MEQT01000062.1:0-6049 GCA_001770325.1 Betaproteobacteria bacterium RIFCSPLOWO2_02_64_14 | reverse complement strand
GACGGAAGCGGCTTGCCCGCAAAATACGCGTTCAAATTGGCGAGAATCAGCGCGGTCGCCGCGGTGCGCGACTCCGGTGCGCGTCCGGCGCAGTGCGGCGTGACCACGACGTTGTCGAATTGCAGAAGCTCCGGAAGCTTCGGCGGGACGTTCGGTTCGCCCTCGACGACATCCAGACCCGCGCCTCCAATGCGCTTCGCCTGCAGCGCATCGATCAGCGCCGCAGTATCCACCACCGTGCCGCGTCCGATGTTGACGAGATACCCGTGCGGCCCGAGCGCCGCGAGAACGTCCGCGTTGACGAGGTGCCGCGTCGCAGCGCCCCCCGGCGCGGCGCAGATCAGAAAATCGGCCCACGTTGCCAGCTCGATGAGACTGTCGAAATATCGATAGGCGGATCCGGTGACGGGCCGCCGGTTGTGATAGCCGATCTCCATGTCGAAGCCGTGCGCGGCGCGGCGCGCAATCTTGCTCCCGATCGTTCCGAGGCCGAGTATGCCCAGGCGCTTGCCGGAAATGGTCGGGGTGTCGACACGCCATTGCTCCTGCCACCCGCCGGCGCGCACGAAGCGATCGGCCTGAAGCAGGTGCCGGGTGGTTGCCATCAACAGCATCATGGCGGAGTCGGCGACGGCCGATGCACTCGTGCCGGGGCTGTTGGCGACCGCGATGCCCCGGCTTCGCGCCGTGTCCAAATCGACAGCTTCATAGCCCGCGCCGACGGTGCAGACGATTTCGAGCTTCGGCAGCAATGCCATCTCGTCGCCGCTCAGCCCGCCGCGGCCGTTGGTCAGAACGGCCCTGACGGCAGCGCCTGCGTCGCGCAGGGCGTCCATCCGGCTTGCATACTTCGTCCCCTCGCGAACGGCATAGCCGGCGGCGGTCAATGCGGCTGCGCGTTCAGGAGTCAGTCGCACGAGAGCCAGTACACCAACGCTCATAACCACTCCTTCAACATTGTCCGTGCTGCTTAGCCGACTTCGTAGACATTGTGCCGGAACGCCGGCCGCTCGCACAGCCTCTCATACCATGTCTTGACGTTGGCGAGTCCGCGACGCTCGATCGGCAGCCGGTGCCAGCGATTGACGATGTAGCAGAACGGTATGTCAGCCATCGTAAGGCTCGCGCCAGCGATGAAGGGGTGCCTGGCCAGTTGCGCATCGAGGATTTTCCACGCGTCGTCCAACGCCGCCTTCAGTGCTTCCAGCGCGGGTTCGCCAGGCGGGTCCGGATTTCGCAGCGCGTCGTACAGCGCATGAAAGCGCGGCCGGAGCGTGGTCTGCTGCCAGTCCATCCAGCGCTCGATGTCGGCGCGGCGTTGCAACTCCGGCGGGCACAACGTGCCCAGGCCGTGCTTCGCGCAGAGGTAGCGCACGATGGCATTCGATTCCCAGAGGACGAAGCCGTCGTCCACGATCGTGGGCACTCGGCCGTTGGGATTGAGCGCGAGATAGGCGGGTGTGTGGTTGTTGCCGAACCCTCGGCCGTAATCCTCGCGCTGGTACGCGAGCCCCAGCTCATCGCAGCACCAGAGGACTTTCTGGGTATTACCGGAAGATTTTCTGCCCAGGATTTTCAGCATCCGCTCCTCCCAGCAAAAAACTTCCTGCCGCCGCAACCCGATGGGCCGCGCCCGCTGCGCGCATAGGGCTCACGGCGCGACTCGTGAATCGCAGGCGGACCGAGGCGATCCCCGCTCAGACGATTTTATTCGCCTTCAGCTTACCGACCTCATCAGCACTCAGACCGAGCCAGCCGGTCAGCACATCCGCGGTATGCTCCCCGAGACCGGGTGACGCCTTCACCGTCGGAGGCTTCCCGTTGATACGCACCGGCCAGGATGGCATCTTGACGGGGTGAGTCTTGTGCGGCATCACCTGCATGATGCCGCGTCGTTCGAAGCTCGGCTCGTTCAGCAGCTCCATCGTATCGAGCACCGGGCCCGCCGGAATGCCCGCGCCTCCCACTTCCGACATCGCCTCGTGCTTGGTGCGCGCCTTCGTCCAGGCGGCGATCATCGAGTCCACCTCGGCCTCGTTCTTCACGCGCGCCGCCGTCGTGGCGAAGCGCGGATCCTCGATCAGATCCTCCTTCCCCATTACCTTGCACAGCCGCGACCAGTGCTCGGGATTCGCGCGGCTGGTCATGATCCAGATATAGTCGTTCGGCCCGCCCGGCGCGCAGGGATAGAGGCCCGAGGGTGTATTGGAGCCGCCGCCCGAGTGCGTGCCGTCGCGCTCGATCGCCTTGCCGGTGCGCGACTGGGTGGCGAAGTTGGTGCGCATGTAGTGCAGCATCGCGTCCTGCATCGCCACCTGCAAACGGCAACCCTCGCCGGTCTTGTCACGTTTGCGCAACGCGGCGAGGAGGGTGACCGCCATCGTCATCCCCGTCCCGGTGTCTCCAAACGACAGGCCGGGCTTCACCGGTTGCCGCCCCTTCTCGCCGGTCACGCTGATCGTCCCGCCCGTCGCCTGGGCGATCATGTCGAAGGCGAGGTTGGTCTCGTACGGGCTGCCCTCGCCGAATCCCTTGACCTGGCAATAGATGATCCCGGGATTCAACTTCTTCACCTCGTCATAGCCGAGGCCGAGACGCTCGATCGTGCCGGGCGCCATGTTCTCCACCGTGATGTCGGCCTTGCGCAGCAAGTCCTTGACCAGCGCCAACCCCTGCGGCTCTTTCAAATTCAGAGTGATCGACTTCTTGTTGGCGTTGAACTGCTGGAAATAATACGGATCATCATCGGGTTGGCCCGGCCGCAGCCGCCGTCCCGGATCGCCGCTTCGCGGATTCTCGATTTTGACCACTTCCGCGCCCAACCAGGCGAGGGCTTCGGTGCAGGTCGGCCCGGCCTCGAACTGGGTGAAGTCGACGACCCGGACTCCGGCGAGAAAGTCATAATCAGCGCTGTTCGACATGGTTCAGCCTCCTTTGGCTATGTGAGCTTCCTAAGCTTCGCACATACCGCGTATTTGTCCAAGTCGCTTCCGTCGCCGCCGCCGCGGACTGCTCCGGGCCATCATATCGAAGCTCCAGACTCGGGTATGCTGAGGTCTGGAGGAGCATCCGTGGAAAAGAAAGCCAATCCACTTTTAGCGCTGACGGTGCGCAACTTTCGCCTTTACTGGCTGGCCCTGGTCGCGCAGGTTGTCGGCCAGCATATGTTTTGGTTCACTCTGGGATGGCTCGCCTTCGAGATCACGGGATCGCAGGCGCAACTGGGTTTCATCTATCTTTGCGGTTTCGTGCCCCAATTCACCCTGACGCTGCTGGGCGGCGTGCTGGCCGATCGCGTCGATGCGCGCAAGCTCATCGGTGCCGCGCAGACCAATTCCGCGATCGGGATAATCATCGTCGGCCTGGCGACAATGTTCGGCGTGGCGCAGCTATGGCACCTGGCGCTGGGAGCATTTCTATTGGGACTGTCGGGCGCCATCGACGAGCCCGCGCGCGCGTCTTTCTTCCCGCGCCTGCTCCCCCGTCCACTGTTGAGCTCCGCGGTGCCGCTGATCTCCATGGCTTTCGGCAGCAGCCGCATGATTGCCCCTTCGATCGCGGGATTTCTCATTGCCGCGGCAGGCGCGCCGACCACTTTTCTGGTGTGCGCGGCAGGCGTCAGCACCATGATCGCGGTGCTGTTCCTGGTACGTCCCGCGCGCGGGGAAGCGCGTTCGCATGGCAGTCTGCTCAACAATTTCACCGACAGCCTGCATTACATCCGCGGCAACGAAGTATTCGCCAAGGTCATCGCCGTGGCGCTGCTCAATGCCACCATGGCCATGGGCTATATCCATATGCTTCCGGTATTCGCCAAGGATGTCCTGGAGGTCGATTCGCGGGGCCTTGGAATCCTTACCTCCGCCGCCGGCGTCGGCGCGTTGACCGGCTTGCTTTCCTATGCCTGGTTGCAGTCGCGCATGTCGCCGAGAAACCTGATGGTGGGCGCCCTGACCGCCTACAGCGTGGCGTTGATAGGCCTCGCCGTGAGCGACTGGTTCTGGCTTTCGTTTTGCATGATCTTTGTCGCCGGCCTGTGCCATGGTTATTTCCTGACCTGTGTGCAGGTGATTCTGCAAACCATGGTCGAGGACCATTACCGCGGGCGGGTGATGAGCGTGTTCACGCTGGTATGGAGCCTGGCATCTTTGAGCGGATTTCTGTTGAATATCGCGGGGTCGTTGGCGGGTCCGCGCCTGGCGCTCGCGGGAGGCGCAGTGATTGTGCTCGCCTACGTGTGGCTGTCGCTTGCGCGCGCCACCGCGTTGAGAAAACTGGTGCTGGCACCCAAGCCGGGCTGATGCGCCTGACGGTGAATCAGTCGCCGGCGCGGCAGCGGTTCAGCGCGAGCCGGCGAGCGCCTGTTCGCGGCGGCGCGCAAAGAACGAAAGAACGAACGGATACAGCACGGCCAACAGGGCGAAGGCCAGGATTCCTGCGCTCACCGGCCGCGTGACGAAGATGTCCAGGCTGCCGAGCGACATCTGCATCGACTGCCGCAGCGCCTTCTCCAGCATCGGCCCGAGCACCACCGCCAGCACCAGCGGCGCCGGCGGATAGCCGTAGATGCGCATGAAGAAGCCGATGCCACTAAAGAGCAGCGCCACGCCCACGTTGAAGATGCTGTTCTCGACGCTGTAGACGCCGAACAACGCGATGCCGATGATGATCGGTATGAGCACGCTGTAGGGAATGCGCAGAATGCTCGCGAATGCCGGCGCAAGCGGAAGATTGAGGATCAGCAGCATGACGTTGCCGACGTACATGCTGGCGACCAGCCCCCAGAATACCTCGGGATTCGTGCTCATGAGCAGCGGCCCGGGCTGCAATCCATAAAGCGTCAATGCGCCGAGCATCACGGCGGTCGTGCCCGAGCCGGGGATGCCGAGCGCCATCAGCGGCACCAGCGCGCCCGTGGATGCGGCGTTATTGGCCGACTCGGGCGCCGCCACGCCTTCGATGACGCCGGTGCCGAACTTCTCCGGGCGCCTGGATACGCGCTTCTCGGTCGCGTAGGCGAGGAACGACGCGATGGTCGCACCCGCGCCCGGAAGCACACCGACGAAAAAGCCGATCACTGTGCCGCGGGCAATGGCGCCCCAGGAGTCGCGCCAATCCTGCCGCGTGGGCAGGAGCCCGCTTATCCCGGCCTTGATGGGCTCGAGCCGTACCGGGTGGTAGATGTTGTAGAGGAGCTCCGCGATCGCGAACAGGCCGACGGCGACGGGAAGGAAATCGAGCCTGTCGTACAGCTCGACCATGCCGAAGGTATAGCGCGGCTCGCCCATCATGAGATCGATGCCGATGGTGCCGAGCAGCAGCCCGATCAGAGCCATCGCCAGGCCTTTCAGCATGGAGCCTCCGGTAAGGCTCGCGAGCGTCGTGAGCCCGAGCACCATCAAGGCGAAGTACTCGGGCGGTCCGAAGGTTACGGCCCAATCGGCAAGCGGCGGCGCGGCGACCATCAGCAGCACGACGCTGAGCGTGCCCGCGATGAACGAACCGATCGCGGCCATCCCCAGCGCGGCCCCCGCCCGGCCCTTGAGCGCCATCTGGTAACCGTCGAGCGTGGTCATGACGGATGACGACTCGCCCGGCGTGTTGATCAGCACCGAGGTGATGGTACCGCCGTACTGGGCGCCGTAATAGATGCCGGCCAGCATGATCATGGCGGTGACCGGCGACATGCCGAAAGTCACCGGCAACAGCACGGCGATGCCGGCCGATGGGCCGATCCCAGGCAAAGCACCGATGATCGTGCCCAGCAGCACGCCGAGAAAGGCGAAAAGCAGGTTAACCGGTTGGATCGCGAGCGAAAAACCGAGCAGCAGGTGGTCGGGGTTCATGGCCGTTCAGAGTCCCAGAGGGCCCTTCGGAATCGGAACCTCAAGGAAATAGACGAATACCACATAGACAAACGCGACCGTCCCGACACTGGCGCCGATACCGACCACGGCCGAATGGCGTTGCACGACGAGGGTGAGATACAGCAGGAAGGCCAGGATCGCGAGCGCAAGGCCGAGCGCGGGCACGAGGAAGATCATCGCGG
>MEQT01000061.1:14662-14986 GCA_001770325.1 Betaproteobacteria bacterium RIFCSPLOWO2_02_64_14 | reverse complement strand
ACGCGCTTCCCGTCGCAGTTTCTGAGCAGAGATTCGAGAACGATGCGGAGCGACACAGGCAAGCGCGAAACGCGTCCGATGCCGTGCTGCTCGAGCGCGGGTACGGAGTGGTACGCGTATTTCCTGCCGAGCCCGAGGTCGATTTCGCACTTGGCGAATGTATCGAAGGAAGAAGTCATGGTCGTCATCCGGCGCGCGCTTACGCTTCCACGAGATCGCGTTGATCGACCCTCATCATGCGGGTCAGCTCCAATACTGAACGCAGGTTCTCGATCTTACCCACGGCCTCGATCAACTGTAACGCCCGGGCGTCGGACATGCAGT
>MEQT01000061.1:0-14655 GCA_001770325.1 Betaproteobacteria bacterium RIFCSPLOWO2_02_64_14 | reverse complement strand
GCAGTGCCGCACCAGCAGTCTGAACTTCGCGAGTCGCTCTTCGTTGCTGCACGGATCCGACGGCATGCCGTGCGGATCCAGCACGGCGCTGTCGTGACACTCCCCGTTTGCAAGCTCGAGATACACGCGGGCCCCGTAATGCTTGGGATATGCCGTCTCCATCTCCGGATCGACGACGAGTTCGATGCGCCGTGCAAGCTTCCGCCTGGCGGGCTCGTCGAGCTGATCGCCGAAGTACATCGCCGGATCCCGCGGATCAGCGGTCACCGCGAGCGCGGCGCAATACGGCAGGCTGTATTGCGCGCCCATCGTGTCGGGCGGCGCGACGTTGCCGTTGTTGCGGGCGGCGTAGCTGCAAACACCGATTCGCAGCTTTTTCACCTCCTCTGCTTTGACGGGTTGCGCCCCGCGCATCGCCACAAGCTGTTGCACCGTGGCCTGAATCCACGCGCAGCATGGATAGACCTTCACATAGACCTGCTCCACGGCCCAGCGCCTGCCGAGATCCAGGGCCAGTTGCTCGGGCCGCGCCGACTTCCCGGCAAGGACTTCGAGCAAACCGAAATGCCCATCGAGCGCGGTCGGAGGCGCAGTGAAACCGCGCGCGGCGAGTTGAGCCATCCGTACCCCGGCTTCCGCCGCACGCCCTGCGTGCATGCGCTTCATCATGCCTCCGCCCGTACCCGCCGCGAAGCTCTTGGTACCCGATGAAGTGGAGCACGCGAGCCCCACCGCCGCCGTTAGGTGCGCGCGACTCAGGTTCATCACCACGCCTGCCGCCATGACCGCTCCAAGCGGGCCCGCGAGGGCGGTCTGGTGATGACCACGCCGCGCGGGTTCAACGCCGATGGCCAAACCGACGCGGTTAATTGCCTCGTAGCCCGCGATAATGCCCAACAGGAGACGGGAGCCCGGCGCATCGATGGCTTCCGCAGCAGCCAGCGCGGCGGGAACAACGATGGCCCCGGGATGCACGATCGCCTCGTCGAGCAAATCGTCCAGTTCAAAGCCGTGCGTGGCCGTGCCGTTGCACAGCGCAGCAGCGGGCGCAGCGAGGGTCTCGTTCCGCCCCAGGATGCTGCTGCGACCCCGGGATCCATCCGCAAGCATTTCCTCTGCCATGATTCTTGCCCAGGGCTGCCGGGATCCGAACAGCGCGCAGCCGAGAGAGTCGAGCAGGCACCACTTCGCGTAATCAACGACGCTTGCCGGCACGGTTTCGAGAGACAGCTCCTGACAAAACCGAATCAGTTCCTGCGCCGCGCCTTGCTGCGGCAAGGTTTCCGTTTTCATTTTCCATTCCTCATGAGGTTCAACCTGTCTTAGTCACTGCCGTCCCGAATCCCTCGCCTGCCCGTGTGTATTCGGCGCGCGGCGGGCTGAAAATGTCGAGGATCACCGCACCCGCCGCACCCGTGCGCACACCGTGTGATACGCCGCCGGGCGTGTACCAGAAATCGCCAGCGGTCGCCTCCACTTCTTCTCCGTTCTGGATTCGCGTGCACTGGCCTTCCAGCAGCACGCCCCACTGCTCTTCGGGGTGGCTGTGTATCGTGCCGCTTGAATTGGGCTCGACGCGCACCACGGAGAGCATGACGCGCTCGCCGGGAAAGATTTGCGTCTCTATCCCCTCCCCGAGTTTGCGCGCGATGCCACGCGCGTCGCCGTGCAGCTGAAAAACCCATGGTGCTTTGCTCATATGGCCTCCGACTTCGAAATTGAGAGTCCCTAAACCTCGGCCAGCTTGATGACCAACCGCGCGGCGGCGGATTGCGCCTCCGCCAGGGAAGGCCTGGCATCGACCAGTTTCAAGCGACCGCCGCCGCGGTTCATGGCATCAACAAAAGCGCTGTTTACCCGTGCTTCGATAGGTATGCGCTGGACTTCCGGCTCCGTGCTGCGCCGGATCTCGACGGCGATGCGACGCCGCGTGATTTCCGTGAGAACATCGTGGTAGGCCTTGATGTCCTTCGTGGACGCGCCGAGAACGGCGCCCATCAGGATTCTCGGCGAGGTCGACGATCTCCCCCAGCGTGAGCTTCCTGTCCACGGACGCGGTGTTCTCGATTTCAGCGATCAGCGACTTGAAAAACAGACCTTGTTTCATGGCGCATCCTCTTCAGTCCGCGCGGGCGTTGGCAACGCGTATGCATTATCTGGCGAATTCGGCCGGCGAGTTTCCGAGCAACTCCGCCCCAGTGCTGCCGAAGCGTTCCTGGAACTCCTGCAGCGACAGAGCTTTCCGGGTTGCGCGTCCCGGAATTGATCGCCTGGTTAAAACGCTCCAACCGCCGGTTTGGATCTCTGCGGGATAGCGCTGTCGAGCGAGCCGTGGCAGGCCGCCGCACGCATAGATCCGCTCGATTTGGTGTGTTCACCAATTCCCATCGCCCGGGCTATGCCGCTTTCACGAGCTTCGCAGCCGCCGCGGCACTGCGCCCGGCGAGGCGGCCGAAGACGGCGCCGCTCATGAGCCCGGTCGAGCCGGGATAGTTGAAATAGAACAATCCGCCGACCATTTCACCGGCGGCATATAGCCCGGGGATCGGTTGGTGGTTGGTGTCGACCACCTGCGCGCCGGTCGTGACTTTCAGGCCCCCGAAAGTGAAAGTGATGCCGCAGGTGACGGCATAAGCCTCGAACGGCGGGTTCTCGAGCGGAATCGCCCAATTGGAGCGCGGCACTTCCAATCCGACCGCCACGCGGCCGTCCTTGACGTTCGGATTGAACGGCACGTCGCGCTTCACCGCCGCGTTGAACTCGCGAATCGTGTTGAGCAACCGCTCCCGGTTCACGTCCTCCAGCTTGTCGGCCAGTTCCTCGAGGCTGTCCGCTTTCACTTTCGTCACGTGCTTGGAGCGATATTCGGGCCGCAGCAGATGCGTGACCGACGAATCGAAAATCTGCCAGGCGAACTGGCCCGGCTGCTCCAGGATGATGCGGCCGTACTTGGCGTACGTGTAGTTGCGGATATCGGCGCCTTCGTCGAGAAAGCGTTTGCCGTTGGCATTGACCATGATCGAAAACGGGTAGCTGTCCCGCTCGTAATCGTCGGTCACGGAGAAGTCCCCGAAGTCCGTGGCGTAGCGCTCCCAGCCCACCGAATGGCAGCCCGACCAGTGACCGCAGGACTGCGCACCGATCTTGAACGCCATTTCCAGGCCGTCGCCGGTATTGTATTTGGTGCCACGCACCTTGGCGAGGTCCCAGCCTTTGCCGAGATAGCGGCTGCGCCATTCGGTGTTCGCTTCGAAACCGCCACAGGCGAGGATCACGCTCTTCGCCCGGACTTCGCGCGTCACGCCATTCAGACGCGTGACCACGCCGTGCACGCCGGCATCCGAGTGCAGGAGCTCTCTCACCCAGGCGTTGCAGTACACCTGCACGCCGGCTTTTTCCGCCGCCTTGTAGAGCGTATCGACCAAGCCCCGTCCACCGCCTGAGGCCGCGAGTGTCGCGCCACCCCAGAACGTGTACTTGCCGGCAATCTTGAACGATTGCCGGCCGAACTGCGGGATCCAGCGCACGCCCTTGTCCTTCAACCAGTGCATGGTCTGGTTGCTACCGCGCACGAGGATTTCGCACAGATCCGGATCGGTGCGGTTTTGCGTAATCCGCGCCATATCGTCGAAAAACTTCTCCTCGGTGTAGGCGCCGAAGTCGCTTTTCATTTCCTCGTCGCTCAAGTCAGGCGAAAGCGCGCGAATATCATCGGAGCCGTTGTAGACGCAGCGCAGCAGGCCCTCGGTGAAGCTGCTGTTGCCGCCACGCTCTTCCTCGGGCGCGCGCTCGAGCAGAAGCACCTTCGCGCCTTCGTCGCCGGCCGAGATCGCCGCGCACAGCGCCGCGTTGCCGCCGCCCACGACGATCACGTCGTATTTCGCTTCAGTCTTTTCCATTAACGCTCCAATTCAAATTCAATTAGCCGCCGATGAACGCCGATACACGCCGATGGAAATCGCAATGAGGCAAAAGACAAACGTAGGGTGCGCTTTAGCGCACCACGTAAAGGCGTGGTGCGTTACGAAGCACTAACGCACCC
This sequence comes from Betaproteobacteria bacterium RIFCSPLOWO2_02_64_14, assembly GCA_001770325.1. Classification (GTDB taxonomy): domain Bacteria; phylum Pseudomonadota; class Gammaproteobacteria; order Burkholderiales; family SG8-41; genus DSOT01. The sequence goes on along the minus strand of MEQT01000061.1, from coordinate 10,613 downwards.
CACGATCTTTTTGTTGTCATCGGCGTTCATCGGCGGCTAAAAAGTCCCTAACCTACGCGCTCATAGAGCAGAGTGTTCTTCTTGAGCGCCGCCTCGTCGATGCTGATTCCAAGCCCCGGTCCGCGCGGGACCTCGACGTGCCCGTCGCGCACGACGAAATCGGTTTCCGGAACCAGGGGATCCGTGCCGACGGTGTTGAGCCCGAACACGAACTCGGCTGCGCCCATCATGCGCGAGGCAGGAGTGCTCGCGTAAAAATGCGCGCCCGCCGCCGCTTCGAGCTGCGATTGCACGGCGAGTCCGCCGCAATTCAGCTGAATATTCGCCGCTTCGGCGATCGCGGCGATCTTCTTGGCCGGCGTGAGTCCGCCGAGCTTGTAGAGTTTGATGCAATAGGCATCCACCGCGCGCGCTTCAGCGAGCGCATAAGCATCCTGTATCGTGAAGAGCGCCTCGTCCGCCATCACCGGCACGCCGTCCGCCGCGCGCCGGATTTCGGCCATGCCTTTGAGATCGCGGCGCGCGACCGGCTGCTCGATGTAGCCCAGGCCCATTCTCCCGAGCTCGCGTATCGCCGACAGCGTATCGGCCAACGTCCAGCCGGTATTCGGGTCCACGCCGATCGTCACGTCGCCGCCCACCGCCTTGCGCACAGCCTCGAAGTTCCTGACGTCATGACGCCACCCGCGGCGGTCGGCCATCTTCAGGCACAGCACCCGGATACCGAACTCGTCGACGGCGCGTTTCGACTCCGCAACCATGGTCGCGGTTTCCTCCGCCATGCTCACCGACCACTCGAGAGGAATGCGCGGCTGGCACAACCCGCCCAGGAGGTTGTAAAGCGGCTGGTTCGTGGCTTTGCCCATCGCGTCGCGCACCGCGATATCGAGTACTGCCCGCGCCGCCGGGTTGTTGGCAAGGCGCGCGTCGAACATTTCGTTGACCGCTTCGATGTCGAAGATCGACTTGCCGATGAGGGCCGGGCCATAGATCTCCTTGATGGCGGCGACCACGCTGTGCGTCGTGTCGGCGACGAAGTGCCCCGGGCTGATGGGCCGGACCTGCGCGCAGCCCACGACGCCGTCGGCGTGGATTTTCACGAGCACGGGCTTGGAGAGCAGCCGCTCCGCCGGTCCCGTGTCATAGCTGCCGCTCGAGAAGATGCGCTGCACCCGCACCGGCAAGGCGGTCACATGAATTTCGATGCGATCGATCATTGCTTCATCCACCCTGGTTTGAAACCGCGCCAATCAGGCGCGCCGCCGCCCGCTTCGATGAGCAGGACCCGATGGCGGCCGTCGGCGCAGAGCCGGTCCGCCATCACGATATCCATGCAGCCTGGCATCCTGCACGCAGTCGCCATATCGGTCGAAACTGCCGTAGGCCTGCGCCACCGTCCTGCCTTGCATGATGTATCTCCAGCGCCACTTGTTCGCTTCGTCCTGGTAGAACTTCCACTTATCGGTCGAACGCGCCGCTCTTTCTCCGGAAGACAAGCAGGCGCCCCCGTTATCCGCGCAAATTTTGCTTCGCGTAGCCGCCTGCGCTGGCGCCTGCGAGGCGGCCGAAGACTGCGCCGCTCGTGAGGCCGCTCGCGCCGGGATAATTGAAATAGAAGATACCGCCGACCATCTCGCCGGCGGCGAAAAGACCGGGGATCAGCCCGTGGTTGGTGTCGAGCACCTGGCCCTGAGTGTTGATGCGCACGCCGCCGAAGGTGAACGTGATGCCGCACGTGATCGCGTAGGCCTCGAACGGCGGTGTGTCGATCGTGTTGGCCCAGTTCGAGCGCGGCACGTCGAGTCCCGGCGCCGAGCGGCCGTCCTTGATGTTGGGATCGAAGGGCACGTCGGTTTTGACCGCCGCATTGAAATCGCGCACGGTGTTCAGGAACTGCGCCTTGTTGACGTCCTCCATCTTGTCCGCGAGCTCTTCGAGCGTGTTCGCAGTGACCTTCGTGACCTGGCGCGTGCGGTATTCGTCCAGCAGAAGATGTGAAATCTTGGAGTCGTAGATCTGCCAGGCGTACTGTCCCGGTTGAGCGAGAACGATATGGCCGTACTTGGCGTAGGTGTAGCTGCGGAAGTCCGCCCCTTCGTCGAGGAAGCGCTTGCCTTCGGCGTTCACCATGATGCCGAAGGTGTAGCTGTGCCGCTGGAAGTTCGGAGTCTGAACGAGATCGCCGAAGTCGGAGGCGTAGCGTTCCCAGCCCGTCGCGTGGCATCCGGACCAGTGTCCGTAAGGTTGCGCGCCGATGCGCAGCGCCATCGCCAGTCCGTCGCCGCTGTTGTACCGGGTGCCCCGCACCTTTGCGAGGTCCCAGCCCGGGCCGAGATAGCGGCTGCGCCACTCGGCGTTCGCCTCGAAGCCGCCGCAGGCGAGGATCACCGCGCCCGCACGGAGCGTGCGTGTTTCGCCGTTTATCCTGGCCACGATGCCGCTCACGCCGCGATCCGAATGAACGAGCTCCTGTGCCCACGCGTTGTAGACGACCTCGATGCCGCGCTTTTCGACTGACCTGAACAGCGCATCGACGAGACCCTGCCCGCCGCCCGACACCACGATCGGCGCGCCGCCCCAAAACTTGAACCTGCCGTCGACGCGATACGCCTGGCGGCCGTAGTTGGGATGGAAGCGCACGCCGTTTGCCTTCATCCAGCGCAATGTGGCTCTGCTCTGCCTGACGAGGATCTCGCACAGGTCCGGATCCGTGCGATTCTGTGTGATCCGCGCCATGTCGTCGAAAAATTCTTCCTCCGTATAACGGCCGAAATCGCTGCGTTCGATTTCCTCGGGGCTCAAGTCGGTGCTCAGTGCAAGGATGTCGTCGAGGCCCTCGTACACGACGCGCATCTTGCCATCGGTATACACACTGTTCCCGCCGCGTTCGGCGAGCGGCGCGCGCTCGAGCACCAAGACTCCGGCGCCGTGTTCGTGGGCCGAAAGCGCGGCGCACAGCGCCGCGTTGCCCGCGCCGACGACGATCACGTCATAGGTTTGCGACCGTGGTTGCATGTCGTTGCTCTGGTTGGTCCGAAACGATGGCAATTTACCAGCAGCCACCATAGCCTGCCAGAATATTGTGTTATCTTGTTATTCTGATCTGTTATACATGGAACCCCGATGAACCTGAAGCAACTGCGCTACATCTGCGAGGTGTGGCGGCAAGGCAATCACATCTCCGCAGCCGCCGAGGCGCTCCATACTTCGCAGCCCGGTATCAGCAAACAGATACAGATGATGGAGTCGGAGCTCGGCTTCGAGATTTTCCTGCGCCGCCGCAATCGCATCGTCGACCTGACGGAGCCGGGACGGGAAGCGGTTGCGATCGCCCAGCGCGTGCTGACCGAAGTCGGCAACCTCAAGAATCTGGCGGACGATTTTAATGCCATCGGCGGCGGGCGCCTCACCATTGCGACGACGCACACGATGGCGCGCTATGTGCTTCCCAAGATCGTCGAGAAGTTCATGAAGAAATACCCCGCAATCCATCTCGGCCTGCGGCAAGGCAATCCAGAACAGGTGTGCGAACTGCTCGACGCGGGCGAAGTGGATATCGCGATTGTCACGGACACGGTTCGCCCGTTTCCCACTCTCTCCGCCATATCCTGCTTCCCCTTATCCCGAAGCGTTGTAGCCAAGGTCGGACATCCGATACTGAAGGTGAAAAACCTGACGCTGCAGGAGATCGCCAACTACCCGATCATCACGTATGACCCGGCCTACAGTGGCCGCTGGAAGGTGATGGACGCCTTCAGGCGGGCGAAAATAGAGCCGAATGTAATATTCGGCGCAGTGGACGCGGACGTGAGCAAGACCTACGTCGAGCTCGGGATCGGCATTGCGATCCTCACCACCATCACGTTCGACAAGTACCACGATCGCGGCTTGCGTGCCCGCGATGCGAGCCATCTTTTCGAGCCCAGCACGACCTATGTCCGGCTACGGGCGCATGCCTATTTGCGCAGATTCCTGCTCGATTTCATCCGCATGCTCGCGCCGCATCTCAGCGAGGATGACGTCCGCTCGGCGCACAACAAGAACATGGCGAAGGCTGCGGCGTAAATGACGCGCGGGCGCCGGCCGGCCCGGGGCGCGACGCCGTGGCCGAATCCGGGCGCGCGATTACGCGCGACACACGTTCCGCCGGCAAACGCCAGGATCACTCCGGCTTGAGACCTGCCGTTCGAATCACGTTCGCCCATTTCTTCAGTTCCTCCTGCAGAAACCTGGCGGACTCCACCGGCGTATAGCCCGCTGGCTCGAAGCCATCGGCTACGAGAGTCGCTTTTATTTCAGGGACATTCACTATCTTGACGATCTCCCTGCTGAGCAACTCGATATTTTTCTTCGGAGTTCCCGCCGGCGCCAGAACGAAATACCAGCTCGCCGCGTCGTAACCCGGCACTCCGGACTCATCGACGGTCGGCACACCGGGCAGTGCACTGCTGCGCTTCCTGGTCGAAACGGCGATCGGCCTCATCTTGCCTGCTTTGACCTGTGCCAACGCAGCAGGAATCGACGTAAAGAGAACATGAACCTCCCCGGTCAACAAGCCGACAATGGAGGGCGCACTGCCTTTGTATGGCACATGGACCATCCGGGTCCGGGTAACGGCGTTCAAGAGCTCCATTTCCAGATGGGTGATGTTGCCGACGCCCCCGGAACCATAGAGAAGCTGTTTCGGCTTGGCCTTTGCCAACGAAATCAGATCCTTCAGGCGCTTGATCGGCATCGAAGGATGAGCCACCAGGACAGAGGGCCCGATGGCGAGCAGGCTGACCGGTTCAAGGTCCTTCGCCGCATCAAAAGGCATGTTCTTGAATAGTCCCGGCATTGCAACAGTGGCATTTGCCATCAGAAGGGTGTAGCCATCGGGGGGCGCCTTGACCACGGAGTTCGCCGCGATGTTTCCCGCAGCGCCCGGCCTGTTGTCGACCACGATCGACTGGCCCACCGCTTCACTCAGGTATTTGCCTATGAATCGCGCAGATTTGTCTACGCCTCCACCGGGCTGGAAGCCGACCACCAGGCGTATCGGCTTGGTCGGGAATTCCTGCGCCGAAACAACTGAGGCTGCCGCCACCAAGACGACGAGCGCAGGTACAGCATTGAATAGGTGTGCCATTTTTCCTCCGTCTATGAATTCGTCATCAATATGTACCCATGTGTTTTCCGCCAGCAAGCAGACGACAAAGCCTAGCGCAGCGCTGCTATAACCCGCAAGACTGTTGTGTTATCCACGCATAACCACACGTTATACTGCGCGTGGCGAGCCGCATCGGGAACACCGCGCACAAGACGCGCCGCGTGGAACCCGGGAGTTGCAAGCTGTTACGTCGCCGAGCAAAGGAAAAGGAAATCGAATACCGCCCGGCGGGACGAATTCGCCGCGCCGTGCCCGCTATAATGGCGCAACCCGGATTGGACCCTCAAATGCCATCCCGCAAGCCGCCGCCCTATCTCGACACCGTCAGCCGATTCATTTGCGGCGCCACGTTGTCGGATCTTCCGGCGCAGGTGAAGGACCGCGCGCATTGGGTGATCGCCGACTCCGTTCCCGTGATTGCCGCCGGCATGCAGCAGCCGGAGATGAAGGCGTTCGTCGCCCGGCATCTGGCGAGCGCCGGTTCCGGCAACGCCTGGGTGGTGGGCGCAGGCAGGCGGGCTGCCGCGCTCGATGCGGCGCTGCTGAACGGGACCGCCGGCACCTGGCTTGAACTGGACGAGGGTAATCTATTCGCCAAAGGTCATCCCGGCATCCAGGTGGTGCCGGCGGCAATCGCATTGGCGCAGGAAAAAAGGGTGTCGGGCGCCGATCTGCTGCTCGCCGTCGCGCTTGGCTACGAGGTATCGGCGCGGATCAGCCGCGCGGCGCAGGTCCGGCTCTCGATCCATCCACACGGCACTTACGGGGTCATCGGTGCCGCAATCGCCGCGGCACGCCTGAAAGGGTTCGATTTCCGGCAGATGCGCGAACTGCTCAATGTCGCTGCGACCATGGGCATGGCCACCAGCCGCCAGACGCTGCTCGACGGGGCGACGGTCCGCAACATTTTCACCGGGCATTCCGGGTACATGGGACTCACGGCGGCGCGCCTCGTCGAGTGCGGCTTTACCGGTGAAAACGACGGCGTGGCCAACGTATACGGCAAGGTTCTGTCCGATACCTTCAGGCCCGGGGAAGTCACCTCAGGACTGGGAACCGACTGGCTGATCACGCGGAACTACTTCAAACTGCACCCGACGGGCCGCTATGTGCATGCGGCGATCGATGCGCTCGAGGATCTGCTCGCGAAGGTGCCGGGCGGCAGGCTCGACGTTGGCCTCATCAAGGAAATCAGGGTACGTACCTATATGCTGGGCGCCATGCTCGCTGAAAAAAACGTGACATCGAGCTTCGGTGCGCGTTTTTCAGTGCCCTTCGCCCTGGCGAGCGTCCTGTATCACGGCCGCTCGGGCTTGGCGAGTTTTGACGAGCACGCGGTCGCCGATCCGAACGTACAAGCGCTCGCAGCCCTGGTGGACCTGCGGGAAGACGAGCGGCACACCGCACGGTATCCCCACGAACAGCCCTGCGATCTCGCGATTACGCTCGCCGACGGTTCGGTGCGGGAAGGGCATTGCACCGTGATGAAGGGCGAGCCCGCCAATCCCCACCGGCCGCAAGAGCTCGAGGCGAAGTTTTTCGATCTGGGCATCCCCGTTTGGGGCGAGGACGTCACGAAGCGGCTGTTCGACGGGCTGAGGAATCTGGAGGACATGCCCGACTTCGGGGCGTTCGCCGATCGACTTTCACTCTAGGGAACGCGAACCGCACCATGCTCAGGAGCCACGGACGTTACGATTATTCACCGATCAGCAAGCGCGCCGACTACACCTGGCCCGGGGGCAAGCGCCTGGCGCTCCATTTCTGCCTCAATGTCGAGCACTTCGAATTCGGACAAGGACTGGGCAACGATTATGCTGCGCCGCATCCGCAGCCCAACTCGCGCAGCTACGCGTGGCGCGACTTCGGCAACCGCGTCGGCGCCTGGCGCCTGCTCGAACTCGCCGAGCGCTACGACCTCCCCTATGCGCTCCTCGTCAACACCGAGCTATACGATTACTGCCCGGAGATGATCGCGGCGTTTCGCGAGCGCGGCGACGAGATCGTCGGCCACGGCCGGACCGACGCCGAACGCCAGGCCGACATGAGCCACGAGCAGGAGCGCGCGTGCATCCTTGGAACGACCGCCTCGATTGAAAGACACGAGGGCAGAAAGCCCGCTGGGTGGCTTGCGCCGTACATCTCGCAGACCTACGACTCGCTCGACCTACTGAAGGAGGCGGGGTATCGCTACATGATGGACTGGCCGCTGGATGACCAGCCGGTGTGGTTCCGCACGAAGCACGGCCCCATACTCTCGATTCCCTATGCGCACGACCTCAACGACTCGATCGAATGCGTGTCGCGCCGCACGCCCGCGCAGCTGCATTGCGAGAATCTCATCGACCAGTTCGACGCCATGCTGGAAGAGTCGGTGCGGCGCCCGCTCGTGATGCCGATCGTCCTGCACAGCTTCGTGCTGGGGCAGGCCTACCGCGCGCGCCAGTTCAGCCGCGTCGTCGAGCACATCCTGCGGCAGCGCGACCGCATCTGGATGACGCGGCCCGGCGCGATCTGCGCGCACGTCGAATCGCTCCCGAAGGGCATCGTACCGGGCAGTTGAGTCCCGGGCAGACCATTTTTCCGGCCGCACCGTGTTGCCACACCAACCACCGTGGAGAAAGATCCATGACTCATTGCCTTAACCTGCGTGCGGGCGCCCGATCGTCCCTCACGGCACCCGGGCGCTTGCCGCGCGCCGTTGCGGCACTCGTCCTTTTCCTTGCGATGTGCCCGGCGGAGCCGGCTGAACGCCCGGACTACCCGACCAGGCCGATCCGCGTGATCGTGGGATTCGCGCCCGGCGGCTCTGCGGACATCACCGCGCGCGCCGTCGGGCAGAAAATGTCCGAACTGCTCGGATACCCGGTCGTGGTGGACAACCGCAGCGGCGCGTCGGGCATCATCGGCAGCGAACTCGTGGCGCGGGCCGCCCCCGACGGCTACACGTTGCTGGAAGCGACCATGACGACGCACGGCATCGGGCCGAATCTCTATCAGAAGCTGCCGTACGATCCCGTCAACAGCTTCGAACCGATCGCGCTGATGGTGCGCATTCCGTTGGTCATGTTCGCCCACGTGTCGGTCTCCGGAACGAACCTCAAGGAGGTCGTGGGTCTGCTGAAGGCGAGCCCGGGCAAGTACCGCTACGCTACCGCCGGCAACGGCAGCCCACCGCACCTTGCCGCCGAGCTGTTCAAGCTAAAGACGGGGGTGGATCTGCTGCACGTGCCGTACAAGGGCACGGGGGCGGCCGTCCCGGAGCTGTTAGCCGGCCAGGTACATTTCATGATCGACGGTCCGCCGCCGTTCCTCGGCCACGTGAAGGCGGGCAAGCTGCGGGCACTCGCCGCCGCGAACGCGAAGCGGCTGGCGCAACTGCCCGATGTCCCGACGTTCGCCGAGTCGGGCGTCAGCGGCATGGAAGCGGGCCTGTGGTACGGCATGCTCGCGCCCAAGGGCACGCCGCGCGGCATCATCAACCGGCTGAACGCTGCGATCAACAAGGCACTGCAGCAGCCGGACGTGCGCGAGCGTTTCGCGGCATCGTCAGTCGAGACCGTTGGGGGGACGCCGCAGGAATTCGGCAGCTACGTCGCCAGCGAGATCAAGCGCTGGGGTCAGGTCGCGCGCGCCGCCGGGATCCGCCTCGAATGAGAAACAGGACACTTCAACAGGGAGGCGTCATCTTCAGAATCAGAATCTTCCACGTGCGGGAAGATCGGTGACCACGCGGACGAGTGGCGCGTGGAAATGCGGACGTAAATAATTGCAGCCGGACTACTCATCCGGGTATTCGTCCTTTTCATCTTCCCAGGCATAGCGTTTGCGCGGTGGGATGTCCAGGCGCCGCAGCGCGATCGCCAGCACCAGACCGATCAGCCCGGCCGCCAGATGGGTTTCCCACGAAACTCCGGGCTTGATCGGTAATATTCCCCAGACCAGGGTGCCGTAGAGAAAGCAAACCAACAGGGACGCGGCAATCGCGCGTTTGTCCCGTCGGATCAAGCCCGCTACGAAGATATAGCTGACCAACCCGTAGACCAATCCGCTGGCACCGACATGGACGGACGCTCTCGCGAACAACCACACCGCGATGCCGGGTCCCAGGTAGGCCGCCGGGATCACTTTGAGGGCCGAGTTCGGGTAGAGGTGCAGCATCACCGTGCCCAGCACCAGCAGCGGCAGGGAGTTGGCGATCAGGTGGGAGAAGCCGCCGTGCAGCAAGGGTGCGAGCAGAATTCCGGGCAGCCCGGCCCACTCGCGGGGACGGACGCCAAACCGCGCCAGCCCCAGATTCAACCCCCAGTTCCACAACTGGATGACCCAGATCAGGGCGACAAAACCCAGCGCGATCTGGAAGGCCAGCCAGAAGTTGGCGCGCGCCCGCTCGGAGCTGGTGTAGGCTGGGTCGGGGATATGGAGCTGCATTGCGGAACACGATACCAGCCAGCCCGCCGTGCTACCAGTGCACGAGGCCATGCTGCTATCCTGTCTGACATCGGTTCTGATCGTTCATATGACAGGAGATAAGCGATGAATTCCAATACCATGAGGTTTCTCAAGGTGGCGATCGGCGTCTTGAGCCTGTGGCCGGCCACAGCACTGACGCAGGCCTGGCCGGGTAAACCGATACGAATCGTCGTTCCGTTCCCGGCCGGCGGCGGAGTGGACTACATCGGGCGCATCGTCGGCAAGGGTCTGTCCGAGCGCCTCGGCCAGCAGGTGGTGATAGACAACCGCCCCGGCGCTAGCGGCATCATCGGCGTGGAAGCCGTAAAAGCATCGGCGCCGGACGGCTACACGATCGGAGCCGCCTCCGCCGGGCCGTTGGCGATCAACCCGCATATCTTCGCGAAGCTGCCATACGACAGCCTGCGGGACCTTACGCACATCAGCAATATGTCGACTTTCCCTTACCTTCTGGTCACTCACCCGTCGCTGCCGGTCAAGAACGTCAAGGAACTCATCGCGCTCGCCAGGGCAAGACCCGGCGAGATCACCTACTCCTCGCCCGGGACCGGCAACGGGCAACACCTTGCCACGGCACTGTTCGTTTCGATGGCGAAGGTGAAGATACTTCACATTCCGTACAAGGGAAACGCGCCGTCCGTCGTGGCCGTGGTGTCCGGCGAAGCCCAGTTCACCCACAGCAGTATTCCGTCGATTCTCCCTCATGTGCGCTCTGGCAGAGTCAGGGCGCTGGGGGTCGCCACCGCCCAACGCATCCCGTCGCTGCCCGAATTTCCGACGGTCGCCGAATCCGGCCTGCCCGGGTTTGAAGCCTATGGGTGGGCCGGCATGATAGGTCCCGCGAACATGCCCAGGGACATCGTGCAGCGGCTCAATACGGCAATTGTCGACACGCTGAAGCAAAAGGACATCATCGATCGGATGCTGAAGGATGGCGCCGTGCCCACGCCCACCAGCCCGGAGGAATTTTCCGCCTACATGAAGTCGGAGC
>MEQT01000060.1:7849-7945 GCA_001770325.1 Betaproteobacteria bacterium RIFCSPLOWO2_02_64_14 | reverse complement strand
GGCGCCGGCGAGGATCGCGCGCGGATCGGGACTCTCCACCACGGCGCCCCCCGTACCAATCACGGCCGCGACATGGGTCAGGTCCTTGCCGTGCTG
>MEQT01000060.1:0-7772 GCA_001770325.1 Betaproteobacteria bacterium RIFCSPLOWO2_02_64_14 | reverse complement strand
CGCGCGCCAGGGCACGATCCAGGGCGGCTTCCTCCGGCGCCTCGGGCAGCATGCCGACCTCGCGCGCCATGCGGGCAACCAGCGAAGCGATGCGTTCGGGACGAAGACCGGAGTCGCGCGCGATGGCATCGATTCCCGCGGCTTCGACGATGGCCGAGGCGTTGTGGCGCATGCCGAGATCGCCTTCCACGGTCCGTTTCTCGCGCGGCTCAGGCAGGCCCTGCGGTATCGCGCCGGGTGTCGCAGGCTCGCCGGTCGCAATCGAATGCACGTCGGTGGTGGCGCCGCCGGGATCCACGACCAGCAGCGGACCGAGGCCGGCGTGGCCTGGCACACCGTCGGCAAGCAGTCGCGCGCCTTCCAGCACCGCTGCCGGGGTGGGCATCAGCACCGCGTCGAGATCGGCCTGGGCGCGGTCCATGCCCTTGGCGTGCACGATGCGGTCGATGAACACCTTACGTATCGCCGCGCGCGCGGGCTCGATGCCGAGCACGTTGAATTCGGGCATGACGTTCTCCGTCACGATGACGGTCTTCCCGCGCAGTTGCGAGCAAGCCTCATCCGCAGCGCTGCGGTTGCCGGCGTAGATGACCGGACATGCGACCGTGCTCCCGCCGAGCAGCCCCGCGTTGTGGACGATCACTTCACTGTTGCCGCCGTCGGTGCCGCCTGCGAGGAGCAGAATGTCGGGAGCGAGCTCCAGTATTCGAGCCATGTCGCCTGCGGTCAGCCGATAGGCGAACGTTGCGACCACTCTTGCGCCTGCCCCGAGCGCCGCCCGCCGGGCGGCTTCGGCCGTCAATTCGCGCACCAGCCCGACGGTCACCATCCGCAGGCCGCCCGCGGCGCTGCTCGAAGCAAGGCGATACTTGAAGCGCGGCAGTGTGCCGATTCTGCGTTCCAGGTCGGTCAACCCCGCGTGGAGACCAGCCGTGATATCGGTCGCCACGGTCGACGGACCCTGACCCGATCCCAGCACTTCGCAGCGGTCGAGGTCGACCGCGCGCAGCTTGGTGTAGGTGCTGCCGAAATCGATAAGCAGCGCCGCATTAGACATAGGAACAAGCAACCGCAGATAAACGCCGATGAACGCCGATGAGAACCAAGAATATACGTGGAAGGATCCATGACCGGTATGAACTAACGCGGGCCATCGCACTTTCCTGACGGTTTCGATGTCCTCGCGTCCTTCGTTTTTCCTTCGCGCCCTTCGCGTTCATGCTCTTGATATTGCTCCTATCGGCGTTCATCGGCGTTCATCGGCGGCTCAGTTTTCTCGTGCGCGTCGCGGGCGGCGAAGTCGTTCACGAGCCACTCGAGGACGGTTTCAACCCGCGAGCCCGGCGGCGCGGCGCGGTCGAAGCCCATTTCGAGGAACCGTTGCTCGACTTCCGTCCACGCCTGCTTGCCTACCACCAGGTTGCCGCCGACGTAGAGCAGGATGTCTTCGAGGCCGGCTTCGACGCACATGTCGCGAAAGCTGCGGCAGTCGAGTTCGCCCTGGCCGTAAAGGGACGATACGAGGATCGCATCCGCATCGGTTTCGACCGCGGCCTTGATGAAATCGGCGGCGGGCGTCAACGCGCCGAGCGCCACGACCTTGTATCCCGCTTTTTCGAGCGCCATGGAGAGAATGCGGTTGCCGACGATATGGGTATCGGAACCGATGACGCCCGTCACCAGCGTTTTTCGTGTCCCCGTGGCAATTCTCATTGCGGCACTCTTAGCAGAAGCTTGCCGCGGGTGCGCCCGGCCTCGAGGTGGCGGTGTGCATCGCCTGCCTCCGCCAGCGGAAACTCGCGATCGATCGCAATCGCGAGTGTCCCGGCGCGCCACGCCGCGAACAGGTCCGCCGCACGATCGCGCAGTTCTTCCGGCGTTGCCAGGTAGTCGGCCAGGTGCGGGCGGGTGAAGAATACCGAGCCCGCCTCCGCCAGTTCGATGGGCTCGATGGAGGCGACGAGTCCCGACGCGCCGCCGTAGTTCACGCACAAGCCGCGGCGCTTGAGGCTGCGGATGCTGCGCGCGATGGTGTCCTTGCCGATGGCGTCGTACGCCACGTCGACCCCGATGCCGCCGGTGAGTTTTCTCGCCTCGTCGCGGAAATCGGTTTCGCGGTAGAGGATGACGTGATCAGCGCCGCGCCTGCGCGCAATCTCGGCCTTCTCGCGATTGCCGGCAGTGGCGATCACCATGGCGCCCCTGAGTTTGGCAAGTTGAATCAGCAGTTGGCCGACGCCGCCCGCGCCGGCGTGTACTAGGCACACATGGCCGGGTCCGAGCGCAAAGGCGGAGTGACTGAGATAGTGGGCGGTGAGTCCCTGCAGCATCAGCGTGGTCGCGACCGGCATCGGCATCTCGTCGGGCACCCTGACCAGCCGCTCCGCCGGCACCGTGGCACGCTGCGCGTAAGCGCCGCGCACGATGCAGTAAGCCACCCGCTCGCCGATTTTGACATGGGTCACGCCGTCGCCGAGCGCCACCACGATGCCGCCGCCTTCCGAGCCCAGGGTCATCGGCAATGGCGTCTGGTAGGTATGCGAGCGCGCGTAGAAGCCGGAGCGCTGGTAGACGTCGGTGAAATTGACGCCCGCGAACTCGAGTTCGACGAGCGCTTCGCCCGCCTTCGGCGCGGGTGGCGGGATATCACCGTAATCCATCACTTCCGGCCCACCGAAGCGCGAAATCGTGACCGCTTTCACCGGAATTATCCGGCCGCCGCTGCCCGCGCCGCGCGGGGTGAGATTCCGACGCTCTCGACGCCGTAGCGCTCGACGGTATCGGGGTCGAGACGCGGTATGTAACCCGGCTGCAGCCACAATTTCCCATCACGAAATTCGAGCGTGGGCGCCAGCAGCGGCGAGCGCGCCTTGAGGAAGCCGTTCATCTCTCCAGCGTTGTCGATGAGTCGCGCGGCGATGCACGCTTCCATCCAGCAGCCGAGGTCCGTCGCGACGCCGTTCCCGAGCACCGCCGTCATGCCGAGGTCGCGAATGCGCTCGATTGCCTGCGCCAGGCGTTCCAGCGTCACGAATTTCATGAGCTTTACCTTGATGAACGCCGCAGCCCCGAGCGATGCCGCCTTGTCGATGTCGGAAAGTCCGTAAATCGACTCGTCGAGCATCAGCGGAACCGGTGATGCCCGCGCGACCACGAGATGCGATTCCCAGTCTCCGGCTGCGCACGGCTGCTCGAAAAGCTCGATCCCCGCGGGATCCAGCGCGCGCACGAACGCGGCGCCTTGCGCCGCGGTATAGCCCTGGTTGGCGTCGAGGCGGATCGCCGCGCGGCCACGGACGATCGACTGAACCATCCGTACGATCCGCGCATCGCGCTCGACGTCAAATCCGACCTTGACCTTGATCGTGCGATAGCCATCGGCGAGCAGCGCCTCGAACTCCGCGGCGGCGGCCGATGCCTCGATCGCGTGAAGCAGGCCCAGAATCGGCACCGGGGTGCATGTGGCCACAGCGAGTCGCGCCGTTCCGGCCAGCATTTCGAGCGCGGTGGCGAATGCCGTCGCGGTAAACGGATATCGTTCGCCGAGACGCAACAGTTCGAGGCGGGCGGGCACGGGGCCGCGTTCTGCCAGGAACTCCGCGAACTGGCGCGCCACTGCCCAGCTTTCCTCTATGGTTTCATCCGTGTATCCGGTCAAAACGGTGGCTTCCCCCAGACCGCCGCAGCCGTCGTCGTCAACCAGTTCAACGACGATGGTGTCGTAATGCTCGACTGCGCCAAACGCAAGACGGTACGGCCTGCTCAAGGGGATCCGCAGCCGGGCAATGCGGATTTCATGCAACACGCGCATGTCGAAGTTCTCGTCGGAGGCTGCTGCTATTGTAGCCCATGCCTGCGCCACGGCTCGCGCCACATTCCCTATAATGAGATCGCTGCAAGTTTGTAAATCCATCGATGAGACCGTCGCTGCGGTGATGAGTGAAGATCATGCCCGGCTCCGGGAGCCTTCCGAATGGGTGGCGCGCTGGACCCACCGGATCCCGAGCGGGGGCGCGGTGCTCGACGTTGCCTGTGGCGGGGGTCGGCATGCACGCATGCTCGCCGCGCAGGGTTACACCGTTTACGCGGTGGACCGGGATCGGGGCGCATTGACGAACCTGGCTGGCGTGCCTGGCGTTACGACTCTCTGCGCCGACCTCGAACAGGGTCCGTGGCCGTATCCCGGGCGCTCGTTCGCCGGGATCATCGTCACCAACTACCTGCATCGCCCGCTTCTCCCGCACCTGCTTGACGCAATTGCCGCGCCCGGCGTACTGATCTACGAGACCCTCGCCGCTGGAAACGAGCGCTATGGCCGGCCCTCCAATCCCGATTTCCTGTTGCAGCCCGGAGAGTTGCTCGAATGGGTAAGAGGCCGCCTCACCGTAGTCGCCTACGAGCACCTCGTCGTCTCTGAGCCGCGGCCGGCGGTGGTGCAGCGTATCTGCGCCGCGCGCAACGCCAGTTGATCCACGGTTGGCGGCGTTCCGCAATCCGACTCAACCTTTTTGCCGTATTGCCGTTAAGGAATGTAAGGGCGTCGATCGCTTCGACGACCGATTCTCCAAATCCACCGTATCGGACGCTCAACAATGAACGCGCGGGATCCCAACCTGGACGGGCGCACCCCCGAAAGCGAAAGCTATGGCGCCGAAGTGCTGTGCTCCGGCTGGAATCCGCTGGTTGCCGCGGTCGTTGAGCCCCTCGGCCAGGTTTGTCGCGAGCTGCTCGCGGAGCTGGCGGTGACCGACGGCGAGGGATTCTTGCGGCAGTTTTACCGCTCCCAGCAAAGTTAGCTGCCCGGTCCGGCCGTTACCATGGGCGCAACCAATTGCGCCCGGCCCTGTCACAAACCGGGAGTGCCCCTGCACGCAGGATCGGGTAAAATGCAGCCGATTCAGTGGGCCGGCATGGCCCCTTTTTTGCGGAAAATCCTGTAGATGGCTTCGTTGCAAGGCAGCCTGGTCGCGATTGTGACCCCGATGGAAGAGGACGGCGAGCTCGATCTCGATGCGTTCCGCAGGCTGATCGACTGGCATATCAGCGAGGGTACCGACGGGATCGTGGTGGTCGGGACGACCGGCGAGTCGCCGACGGTTGATTTTGACGAGCACCATCTCCTGATCAAGACCGCGGTGGAGCATGCGGCGAAGCGTGTTCCAGTGATCGCCGGCACCGGGGCGAACTCCACGCGCGAAGCGATCGAACTCGCGGCCTACGCCAAACAGGTCGGCGCCGATATGAGCCTGTCGGTGGTCCCGTACTACAACAAGCCGACGCAGGAAGGGCTCTACCGGCACTTCCGGGCCATCGCGGAGGCGGTGGCGATCCCTCACATCGTCTACAACGTGCCGGGGCGCACGGTCGCCGATCTTCAGACCGACACGACCTTGCGCCTGGCGCAGATCCCGAACATCGTGGGCATCAAGGACGCTACGGCAAACCTCGAGCGGGGTGCGGACCTGCTGCGGCGCAAGCCCGGGGATTTTCTGGTTTTCAGCGGAGACGATGCGACGGGCCTCGCACTCATGCTGCTCGGAGGGCACGGCGTGATATCGGTGACCGCCAACGCGGCACCGCGCATGATGCATGAGATGTGCGCGGCGGCGCTGGCGGGCGATGTCGCGCGCGCGCGCGACATCAACAACAAGCTGCTGGGCCTGCACCGCCACCTGTTCTGCGAGGCCAATCCCATTCCCGTGAAATGGGTGGTGCAGCAGATTGGACTGATCAAAGGGGGGATACGCCTGCCGCTTACCCCGTTGTCCGCGGGGTGCCACGACCTGGTGCGAACGGCAATGCGGCAGGCGGAGATCGCGACATGAGTTGCGCAACGCATTCCACCCTGAGAGGTGTCTCCATGAGAAGTTACAACCGCGTTCGGTTGGCTGTCGCGGCATGCGCCGCGCTCGCATTGGCAGCCTGTGGGACGTTTGGGAGCTTTGAACTTCCGAGCAAGAAGATCGATTACAAGTCGGCGGGCAAGATACCGCCCCTCGACGTGCCGCCGGATCTCACGCGCCCGGGCGGCGACGACCGTTTTCTCGTGCCTGACGTGAACCCCAAGAGCGGGGCGACGTTTTCCGCCTATAGCCGCGAGCGGTCGGGCGCTCCGCAGAGTGCAACGCGGGACGTTTTGCCGCAGGGGGGTGACGCGCGCATCGAACGTGCCGGCACCCAGCGCTGGCTTGTGGTGAAGGGCGAACCTGCTGCACTGTGGAACGTGGTGAAGGACTTCTGGCAGGAGACCGGGTTCATCGTCAATGTCGAGTTGCCCGAGGCGGGGGTGATGGAGACGGACTGGGCCGAGAACCGGGCGAAGATACCCGACGGCATCATACGCAATACGCTGGGAAAACTCCTCGATGCGGTGTACTCGACCTCGGAGCGCGACAAGTTCCGCACCCGCCTGGAGCGTGGCGGCGAGGCGGGCACGACGGAGGTCTACATCAGTCACCGGGGCATGGAAGAGGTTTTCACCAGTACGGCGGAAGATCGTACCAAGTGGCAGCCGCGGCAGGCTAGTCCCGAACTTGAAGCTGAAATGCTGCGCCGGCTCATGGTGAGACTCGGCGTCCAGGAAAGCCGCGTCAAGGCGCAACTCGCCGGTGGCAGCGCGGCCCCCCGTGCGTCGCTGTCGCGCAGTTCCGATGGCTCGACGCTCGCGCTCGACGAGCAGTTCGACCGCGCCTGGCGCCGCGTCGGACTGGCGCTTGACCGGGTGGGCTTCACGGTCGAGGACCGGGATCGTTCGAAGGGACTGTACTTCGTGCGCTACATCGATCCCGAGATCGACAACAAGTCTGCCGAAAAGGGTTGGCTGTCGCGGCTCAAGTTCTGGGGTGACAGCAGCAAGCCCAAGAACGAGCAGTACCAGATCCTCGTGAGAGGCGCCGACAAGGGTGCCGAGGTCAACGTGCTGAACAGGAGCGGTACCCGTGAGACCTCCCAGACCGCGGGCCGCATACTGACGCTGCTCTACGAGCAACTCAAGTGACGTGAAACGTGAAAGGTGAAAAGTGAACCGGGTCGTGTTTTCGCGACTTGTCGCGGATCCGGCGTTTCACGTTTCACATTTCACTTTTCACCCCCAATGATGCGCTTCGCATCATTGGGCAGCGGCAGCCAGGGCAACGGTCTCGTCGTCGAGGCGGGCACTACGCGCGTCCTGCTCGACTGCGGTTTTGGCCTGGGTGACGCGGTTTCCCGCCTGGGCCGCCGGGGCCTGGCCCCCGGCGATCTCGACGCGCTGATCGTGACCCACGAGCACGACGATCACCTGGGCGGCGTGGCACGCTTTGCCGCCAGGTATGAGCTTCCTGTCTTTCTTACCCACGGGACGTTTTCCGCTCTGGACGGGGAACGGGCGGCGCTGCAGGACGTGACGGTCATCGACAGCCACACCGTCGTGACGGTCGGAGACCTCGAGATCCATCCCTATCCCGTGCCGCACGATGCACGCGAACCCGCGCAGTTCGTGTTCGGGGACGGGGCCGTCAGATTGGGGGTGCTGACCGACGTGGGCGCGCCGACCCCCCATATCCAGGCCATGCTATCCGGCGTCGATGCGCTGGTGCTCGAGTGCAATCATGATTCCGGCATGCTCGAGCGCGGGAGCTATCCGGTGTGGCTCAAGCGCCGCATCGCCGGCCGGTTCGGCCATCTGGATAACGCCGCCGCGGCGAGCCTGCTTGCGGGACTGGACTGCAGCCGCCTGCAGCATGTGGTCGCCGCCCATCTTTCGCAGCAGAACAACACGCCCGAGCTTGCTC
>MEQT01000059.1 GCA_001770325.1 Betaproteobacteria bacterium RIFCSPLOWO2_02_64_14 | reverse complement strand
GAAAAGCGGGTCACTGCGCTGATCGGGCCCTCGGGGTGCGGCAAGTCGACCTTCCTGCGCTGCTTCAACCGCTTGCACGACCTCTATCCCGGCAACCGCTACGCGGGCGAGATCGTGCTGCACCCCGACAACACCAACCTGCTCTCAGCCGAGGTCGACCCGATCGAGGTGCGCATGCGCATCGGCATGGTGTTCCAGAAGCCCAACCCGTTCCCGAAGTCGATCTTCGAGAACGTGGCCTACGGGCTGCGCGTGCGCGGCGAGACCTCGCGACGCCGCATCGAGGAGAAGGTCGAGCAGGCGCTCGCCGACGCGGCGCTGATCGGCGAGGTGAGGAACCGCATGCACGAGCCGGCCTACAACCTCTCGGGCGGCCAGCAGCAGCGCCTGTGCATCGCGCGCGCGCTCGCCACCGACCCGGAGCTGCTGCTGTTCGACGAGCCGACTTCCGCGCTCGACCCCATCGCCACCGGCAGCATCGAGGAACTGATCCACAAGCTGAAGGATCGGGTGACGATCCTCATCGTCACCCACAACATGCAGCAGGCGGCGCGCGTTTCGGATTACACTGCGTACATGTACCTGGGTGAACTCGTCGAGTTCGGGCGCACCGACGATATTTTCGTGAAACCCAGGGACCGGCGCACCGAGGACTACATCACCGGCCGCATGGGATAGCCGCAAGGAGCAGGCATGCCGCAGAGCGAGCATCTCTCAAAACAGTATGACCAGGACCTCGACGCCATCCGCTCGCGCGTGCTGGAGATGGGCGGGTTGGTCGAGTCGCAGATCCAGACGGCGCTCGATGCTTACGCGTCGGGCAACGCGGCGCTGGTGGACCGGGTCATAGAGGAGGACGAGCGGGTCAACGGCTTCGAAGTCGGCATCGATGACGCCTGCATCCATATCGTCGCCCGGCGCCAGCCGGCGGCGGTAGACCTCAGGATGATCATGGCGATCGGCAAGATCGTGACCGATCTCGAGCGCATGGGGGACGAGGCCGAGAAAATTGCGCGCATGACCCGGCAGCTGTACGAGAGCAACCAGATGCCGCCACCAAAATTCGTCGACGTGCGGCACGTGGCCAACGTCGCGCTGTCCATGCTGCATCGCGCGCTCGATGCGTTTGCCCGCAGCGATGCGGCCGAGGCTGCGCGCGTGGTCAAGGAGGACGCCGCGATCGACGCCGAGTTTCTGGCGATACTGCGACAACTCATTACTTTCATGATGGAGGAGCCGCGCATCATTGGCAGGGCGATCGGCGTGGTCTGGATCGCCAAGGCGGTGGAGCGCATCGGCGACCACGCCAAGAACATCGCGGAACAGGTCATCTACATCGTGAAGGGGGCCGACGTGCGGCACACCGACATGGCGAACGTGGAACGAACGGCGCTGGGTTGAGATGGTCCCCGGCAGCAGCATACTCGTCGTCGAGGATGAACCGGCGATCCAGGAGCTGATCGCCGTCAATCTGGAGCACGCGGGCCACCGCGTGCTGCGCGCGGCGAGCGCCGAGGAGGCTCAGCAGTCGATACACGATGCGCTGCCCGATCTGGTGGTGCTCGACTGGATGCTCCCCGGCGACTCGGGAATCACGCTCGCGCGGCGCCTGCGCTCGGACCGGCGCACGCGCGACATCCCGATCATCATGCTGACGGCCCGGGCGCAGGAGCAGGACCGCGTGGCGGGCCTGGAGGCCGGCGCGGATGACTATGTCTCCAAGCCTTTCTCCCCGCGCGAGCTGATTGCGAGGGTGAAGGCGGTCATGCGGCGGCGCGCGCCGCACCTCACCGACGAGACCATCGAGGTCGCCGCACTCTCGGTCAATCCGGCCACGCATCGGGTTACCGCAAACGGCCAGCCGATTGAACTGGGCCCCACCGAGTTCCGCATGCTGCACTTCTTCGTAACCCATCCCGAGCGCGTCTGGTCGCGCGCGCAGCTGCTCGATGAAATCTGGGGCGATCACGTGTTCGTCGAGGAGCGCACGGTCGACGTGCACATCCGGCGGCTGCGCAAGGCGCTGGAGCCGACTGGCCACGACGGGCTGATCGAGACGGTGCGCAGCGCGGGTTATCGGTTTTGCGCTTCGTGACCCGACTGCCGGCGCCTGGCTGCGCGCCGGGCCGGCCCTGCGGATAGCGGACGTGCTAGGCTGAGCCGATGGAGCCGCTGGTTCTCCGTACTCTACTCGTCCTGCTTGCTGCCGCCACGGCGTCGCTTGCCGTGTCCGCGCTGCTGGGGGCGGGCTCGGGCTGGGCAGTGTTCGCCTGCGTCGTCGTAGTACTGCTCTCCCACCACCTGCGTCAATTGCGGGCGTTGAGGGCATGGCTGCAGGGCGCCGATCGCGGCGCCGTACCCGAGGACGATGGGCTCTGGGGCGACGTATTCGAAGCACTGTATCGCCGCGAGCGCGATGCCGCGCAGCGCGAACAGGAACTTGCGCTCACCCTCACCCGGTTTCGGGAAACGGTGCAGGCTTTCCCCGACGGCGTGGTCGTGCTCGACGCCGCAAATCAGATCGTGTGGGGCAACGTTGCCGCAGAACGCCACTTCGATCTCGATTTTTCCACCGATGCCGGGCATCCGATTGCGAATCTCGTGCGCCAGCCCGACTTCGTTTCCTATCTTGCCTCGGGCGACTACGCGCGGCGCCTGAGGCTGCGCCTGCCGCGCGGCGAGACCACGCTCTCGGTCACCCTGATCCCGTTCGGCGAGTCGCAGAAGCTGCTGCATTCGCGCGACGTGACGCAGGCGGAGCGCGTGGAAGCGGTGCGGCGCGATTTCGTCGCCAACGTTTCCCACGAACTGCGGACGCCGCTCACGGTGCTGGTGGGCTTTCTCGAAACGGTGCGGGAATTGAAGCTCGATCCCTCGCAGCGGCGCGACTACATTAACCTGATGGAGACGCAGGCGCTGCGCATGCGCCGCATTGTCGAAGACCTTCTCACCCTGTCGGCACTGGAATCCGCGCCACCGGCGCCGACTGACGAACGCATCGTGATCTCGCGCCTTCTCGAGCGCATGCGCGCCGAGACCGACGTGTTGTCCGCCGGCCGCCACCAGGTCGTGCTGGAGGTGCGCGGCCAGTTCGATCTGCTGGGCGCCGAGTCCGAAATTGCAAGTGCGTTTTCCAACCTGGCGAGCAATGCCGTGCGCTACACGCCCAAAGGGGGTGAAGTGCGCCTGATCTGGGAGGCGACGGAGCAGGGCGCGGCGCTCACCGTCGCCGACACGGGCATCGGCATCCAGCCCGAGCATATCCCGCGTTTGACCGAACGCTTCTACCGCGTTGACCGCAGCCGCTCTCGGGAGACCGGCGGCACCGGGCTGGGACTCGCGATCGTCAAGCACGCGCTCACCCGGCACGATGCGACACTGGAGATCGAAAGCACGCCCGGAGCCGGAAGCCGCTTCATCGCGCGTTTTCCGGCCCAGCGGCTTGTGCCAGCAGCGCCCATGCCGGCAACTGCCGTCGCTGACGGGGACTCTCAACTGATGAGGAACGAGGCCGGTTAGTACCGGCGCTCGCTCTTCAGTGGCACGGTGACAAGGGTTGAATCTACCAACTGCCTGAGGCCCCGCCGCCGCCCGAGCTTCCGCCGCCCCCGGAGAAGCTGCCGGTACTTGAACTCGAACTCCACGACGACCCCGACGAGCCGCTGCTGCCGCCCAGGGTAAACCCGCCGATGCGCGCCTTGCCCTTGGTCTTGAGGTCGTGCTGGGCGTTCTTGTACCAAGGCCTCCGCGCGACGAGGATCTTCGCCACCGGAAACCCCACCAGGTAGGTAACCAGCAGCTTCAGGGCGCCATCGGCGCCCACCACGACGATGGGGAACATGGCCCAGAATGGAATGAGGAAAAAGTACAGAAACCATCCCATGCCCGGCGTGAGCACGCCCAGCACCGTAAACAGGCCGATGATCCCGAAGATGAACGATCCGAGCAGGATGCGCTCGGTGAGGGGCAGGTCCGGTTCCGGAAAGGCGGAAGGGCTGATATCGGGCGGCGACGGGTGATCGGGCGCTGGCGCCCCCGCGGCAAGTGCCTCCTTGCCTTCGAGCTGTGCGACGATCGCCGTGACGCCCTGTTCAACCCCGGCATTGAAGTCCGCCGCCTTGAACAGCGGCGCCATGACGTTGCGAATGACGCGGCTCGCGGCGGCGTCGGTGAGCGTGCCCTCGAGTCCATAGCCGGCTTCGATACGCATCTTGCGCTCCCGCGGCACGATCACGACCAGCACGCCGTTATCCTTTCCTTTCTGCCCCAGTTTCCAGGTGTTGAACACCTTGAGCGCGAATTCCTCGATGCTCTCGCCCTCGATACTTGGCGTGGTAAGCACGGCGATCTGATTGCCGGTGCGCGCTTCGTGGTCGCGCAGCAGCGCTCCGACCCGGTCGAACGTCTCCCGCGACAGGAGCTCCGCATCGTCGACGACGCGCCCGCTGAGGTAGGGCACATCGGCGCCGGGCGCAAGGGGGGCAAGGGCAAGCAGCACTACCGCTGCCGCGAGCAGCCTGATGGCAAGGCTCATGAGCCGCGCTCCTGTACCAGCGTATCCGAGAGTTCGTCGGCGACCGCGACCCGGCCGAGTTTTCCCCGCAACAGCGCCGCCAGCGTCGTGAGGGCGGTCTGGGCGGCGCCGAAGACAAGGCCCTTCCTGATGAGCGGCGCCATCTGTGCGACGATGGCTTCGATCTGCCCCGCGGTGACATGCTGCCGCACCCCCGTATCGGCGAGGATCATCGCCTCGCGCTCGAACAGGCTGATCAGCACCAGCACGCCCACACGGTGCCGCGTCTGGAACATGCCGCGCTCAAGAAACACGGCGCGCGCATATTGCTCCACCTCTGCCCGGGCGCGTACCCGGTCGAGCAACGCCCGCCCGACCGCAGGCACAAACACCGCCACGAGAGCAAACACCATGCCCGCGGCGAGAACAGGAATCAGACCGAACACCGCCGCGCGCAGGCCTGGCCAACTCACAAGCCCGAATTCCACGCATGCCACAAGGAGAGCGGCGCTCACCGTTCCCAAGGCGAACGCTTTCCATGGAATCTCGGGGTAAGCGTCTGCCTTGCCGATCACGGCCACGATGAACTGGGCTCCGCTCGCGGCTTCAACTTCGGCCACTAGCTCATTGATTTGCTGCTGCTCTTGTGCGGTGAGGTGCATGGGCGCATTCGTTTCATGGCGCGCGATGGTGAGCGGGTGGGCCGCGGGGCGCAAACCGGCGGCAATCCGCGCGGCGGAAATCACCCCGCATCAGGGCAGAAAAACTTTGTCGCCACGGCGCATCACTATGAGAAAAGTCATTGACAAGTGGATTCCCTCTCGGCATTCTTGCGTGACCGTGCCCACGGTACCGGTAAGGCGATCCAACCAGCTAGCAACATAACACCACAGACGGGAGACATTCAATGGCTGCAAAGAAGAAGTCCGGCAAGTCCGCCAAGAAGAAAGGCGGCGCGAAACGCAAACCGAACGCCGCGTTCATGAAACCGATGACGCCCAGCGCAATGCTCGGCGCGGTCATCGGCAGTAATCCCATGCCGCGCACTGAAGTGACCAAGAAGATCTGGAATTACATCAAGCGCAACGGTCTGCAGGACAGCAAGAACAAACGCATGATCAACGCGGATGAGAAACTCAGGGACGTCTTTGGCGGCAAGCGGCAGGTCTCGATGTTCGAGATGACCAAACTCGTCAGCAAACACCTGAAATAAGCCCAATCCTCTCGCAAGCATGAGGCCGGCGCCGCGGGAGCGGCGACCGGCCGTTGTTTTTTGGGCCCCCGCGGCGCGGCGATCGGATGCGCCGGGGTGGTTCAGTACGGCCGCGCGCCGAACAGGACAGGATGCAACCAGATGAGAACCGCGTATGCAGCGAGCGCGATCGCCGGAGCGGCCCAGCCGATCTCGCCGGCGTGGAAGCGGTTTCGCCCACCGGCGATGGCGGCGAACGGCAGGTTCGACGTGGCCGCGGCAAAATGCCGCCAACTCTCCCCGACCGTGGCCTGCTTGCGGCGGTCGATCAGCACCGTTCCGCTCAACGCGAGCACGAGGAAGGCCCCGAAGAACACCACCGACGCTGCGTCACCTCGCGCGAGCACGTGTGCGGTTGCCCACAGCGCGATACCCCACATCACCGGATGACGCGTGACGCGCAGAATGCCGCGTGCGGGTGCGTCTTCGCGCAACCACCGTTCCTGCCCGACCGCGGTCGGGTTGCGCGTCGTGATACCCGCAGCGATCAGGAACAGCGCGACCGGCATCACCACGAGCGGTGCATACCGCAGCGCCGGAACATGCCACAATCCGATGAACGGCGCGCGCAGATAGGCCCAGACCATCGCTACCAGCGTGGCGACCGCGGCAGAACTGTAGAGCACGATGTAGCCGTTGGTTCCGAGCAGTCGTACCAGCAGTGCGCGCAGCGGCGTGCTGGAAACGTAGTGCGCCACGAGGAAAGCGGCGGTGGCGATCAGGAGCCGGGTCATCGGGTTCATGATTGAATTCTACCTGTTCGCACGGCGTCACCGGCTCACACGATTGCGGCCCTTGTCCTTCGCCCGGTACAGCGCCTTGTCCGCGGCCTGCACCACTGCTTCCGGTGTGTCGAGCCGACTGCCGCTGCCCGCGACACCGATGCTCACCGTGACCGAGAGCGTGGGTTCGCCTTTCCGCGCCGCGCGCTGCTGCTTGCCCGGCTTGCCCTGACTCTTGCGGGCGGAATGACGCATTTCCATCCGGTAACCGGCAATTTCCTCGCGCAGCGCTTCGAGGTGAGGCGCAGCCTCTTCGACGCTCCTGCCGGGAAATATCACGGTGAACTCCTCCCCGCCGAAGCGGTAGGCTTCGCCGCCGCCGCGCACGCGCGCGATCCGGCTTGCGGCGAGTTTGAGTACCTGGTCGCCCACATCGTGACCATGGGTGTCGTTCAAGCTCTTGAAGTGATCGACGTCCAGCATCGCGATGGCGTAATGCGGGCCGAGCCCTGCGAGGCGCTCGTTCAATGCACGCCGGCCGGGGAGTCCCGTCAGTTCGTCGCGGAACGCCATGCGAAAGGTGTCCTGCAGCACGCCGATCGCCAGTATCAGCGCCCCCGCAGCGAGGAAGGCCCCGAACATGTTGGGCGTGGTGACGCCATGCGCGGCTATCCCGAACGCGACGACCCCACCGGCAAGTGCGAGGTCGACCGCGGAGCGCGTGCGGTACCACGCGATGCCGGCGACCAGCGCGCTCAATACGATCGCCGCGAGGCCAATCTGCGGCACCGCCGTCGCGCCCCATGGCGCGTGGCTGACGAGCGAGGCGTAGAGCCACTCACGCGTCGCGGAGTTTCCGGGGAGCGCAGCCCACGCCGCCAGCACTGCTTGCAGCGCAATGACGGCGAGACGCAGGAGCCCGTGGCGGTTGAACGTGCCGCGTTCCCTGACGAGGCTCAGTGCCGCCAGGTTGAACGGCACGAACAGGCACAGCGCGCCGAAGACTGCGAACACGATGTCCTGGGGGACCGCGGGTTGCAGGTAGCGGCGGTACGCCGCGTAGGCGATCGCGAGCGTGAGCAGTGCGAATACCACCCTGCCGCGCCTGAACGCAAGGCTCACGATCCCCGCCAGCGCGAGAATGCCGTAGGTTGCATGGACGCCGAGTGCAGTGAGCGCTGCCGGCAATTCGGACAGGCGTGGAACGACGAGATACGCGGCGACCAGGACCACGCATGGGACGGCGATGCTCAGTAACGCGTGACGGATGGTGTCACCCAAATTCTCTTGTTTCGATCACAGGCGACGCGAGCCGCGGCGACCTGCTTGAGATTATACTCAGCGCTCCTTTCGTCCGTACTCGGGCGCTTGCCCAACAACTGTGAAGCGGAGTGAATGCATGTCGCAGTATGACTTTGATCTTTTCACCGTCGGCGCGGGTTCGGGCGGGGTGCGGGCGAGTCGCTGGGCGGCGGGACTGGGCGCGCGCGTGGCGGTGGCCGAAGAGCGTTATCTCGGCGGCACCTGCGTCAATGTCGGTTGCATTCCGAAAAAACTCTTCGCCTATGCCGCGCATTTCCACGAGGATTTCGAGGATGCCGCGGGTTACGGCTGGCGGCCCGGCGCAGCGTCATTCGATTGGAAGACGCTCCTCGCGAACAAGGATCGCGAAATCGCGCGCTTGAACGGGGTCTATGAGCGGATCCTCAAGGGGTCGGGGGGCTCCTCGCGAACAAGGATCGCGAAATCGCGCGCTTGAACGGGGTCTATGAGCGGATCCTCAAGGGGTCGGGGG
>MEQT01000058.1:21211-21902 GCA_001770325.1 Betaproteobacteria bacterium RIFCSPLOWO2_02_64_14 | reverse complement strand
CGCCGTCTGCCGGGCGTGGACCACATCAGGATTCCGGGCGACGGCACCGTCGCTGCCCGCCTCGACCGTCTGGAAAACGGCATACCGCTGCCGCCTACGCTCCTAGCGAGCCTTAATCAGCTCGCCGCGGAACTGGAGATCGCGTCTGTCATCTGAACGTGGCGAGGCGTGACGGGCGCGGCTAACTCCGGTCACCAGTCACGCTCTTGCACTGGAAGGCGCGCATGACGTTCTGGATACTGGTCGCTGCCGGCGTCGCCTGTCTGCTGTGGTACATGGTTACGGTACCCGGGAAGTCGTATTACGGTGCGCTCAAGCCGCTCACCGCCGAAGAACTCGAAGTGTGCGACAACCTGCGCCGCCATGTCGCCGCCGTCGGCAGCCGTGAGCACAATGTCTTTCACTTCGCAGAGCTCGAGGCTGCGGCGCGCTACATCGAGCGCACGCTCGCAAGTTTCGGCCACAGCGTTGAGACGCAGCGCTTCGCGGCGGCTGCTGGCGAAGTGCGCAACGTCGAGGTCGAAGTGAAGGGCGCGTCGCGCGCGGCAGAGATCATCGTCGTCGGCGCGCACTACGATTCGGTGTTTGGCGCGCCGGGCGGCAACGACAATGGTTCGGGCGTCGCGGCGGTAGTGGAACTTGCGCGGCTTTTCCGGGACCATCGGCCGGGGCGCACGCTGCGCTTTGTGTT
>MEQT01000058.1:0-21199 GCA_001770325.1 Betaproteobacteria bacterium RIFCSPLOWO2_02_64_14 | reverse complement strand
AAGAGCCGCCGTTCTACAAGACTGCGGAGATGGGCAGCCGCGCTTACGCGGCGCGCGCGAAGGAACGGAGGGAGAATATCGTCGCGATGTTCTCGCTCGAAACACTCGGCTACTACTCGGATCGACGGGGCAGCCAGCGCTACCCGTTTCCCCTGGGCTTCTTCTATCCGGACACCGGCAACTTCATCGCTTTCGTGTCGAACCTCCGATCGCGGCCGCTGCTGCACGAGGTGATCGCGTCTTTCCGCCGCCACGCCGAATTCCCGTCCGAAGGTGCTGCGGCGCCCGCCATCCTTCCCGGCGTGGACTGGTCCGATCACTGGTCTTTCTGGCAGGAAGGCTATCCGGCGGTAATGGTGACCGACACCGCGCCGTTCCGTTATCCGGATTACCACACCGCGCAGGACACGCCGGACAAGGTGGATTACGAGCGTCTCGCGCGCGTGGTGAGCGGCTTGCACCAGATGTTGCGCGACCTCGCGCGCGTCAAGTGAGCATGAAGGCGTCGAGCGCAATCATGCCGCTGGCGCATCGACCACCGCGTTTCTG
This sequence comes from Betaproteobacteria bacterium RIFCSPLOWO2_02_64_14, assembly GCA_001770325.1. Classification (GTDB taxonomy): domain Bacteria; phylum Pseudomonadota; class Gammaproteobacteria; order Burkholderiales; family SG8-41; genus DSOT01. Next base: position 20,650 of record MEQT01000058.1, on the reverse strand, counting down.
AGCACGCCAATGCCCTCGATTTCCGATTCGATGACATCGCCGGTCCTGAGATACCACTCCGGATTGGCGAGTCCCCCGCCGCCCGGCGAGCCGGTGGTGATGATGTCGCCCGGCATCAGCGTGATCTGCGACAGGTAGGCGATCAATCTGGGTATCGACCAGATCATGTCGCTCGTGTTGCCGTCCTGGCGATTTTCGCCGTTGACGCGGGTCTGGATGCGCAGGTGCATCGGTTCCGGAATCGCGTCGCGCGTCACCATCCATGGCCCCATCGGTGAAAAGGTATCGTAGCTCTTGGCGAGAAACAGGTTCCCGCCTTCACGTTCGATCCTGCCCACGTCGCGCGCGGTGACGTCGTTGACGATGGTGTAGCCCGCCACCACATCGTAGGCGTCCTCTTCGCGCACGTGCTTGCAGCGTTTACCGATCACGATCGCAAGCTCGGTTTCACAATCGAGTTCGTGGACCCGCGGAGGTTTCAGAATGTCACGCCCGGGGCCCGTAATCGCGGACAGCGTCTTGACGAATGCCGCCGGTACCCTGCCGGCCTGTCTGCCCGGATGCTTGGTGTATTCATGGTAATTGCGCCCGATCGCGATCAGCTTGCCCGGGCGCACGGGGGCATAGAGCCGGCATTCCGCGAGCGAGATAAAGATCTTCCTGCCGTCCATGCCGGTCGCATCAGCCGCGCTTGCGGCGAGGCGATCGAGGTAGGCATAGGCGTCGCCCAGCGCAAGCCAGGCCGGTTCCCCCATGTGCAGGAATTGGGCGATATACGGCGGCATGTAGATCGCTGCCAGTTCGCGCCCCTTCGGATTCCTTGCTTCCTCGAGCAGATACAGCGAGTAACCCTCGTGCAGGTCGGCGACCCGGTCCGGCCCGATCATGACCCCGAGCCGGGAAAGCGCGGCTGGTTCGTGTTTGCGGCTGTAGCGCATCAACTTCATGGCATGCCCTTCTTGCATGCAGCAGCTTGTCGGAGCCTAAAGTCGGACAGGCTGCATCATAGCAAAGCTCGTGGCATCCGGTGCTCGCGAAGGCAATCATGCCCGGAATCGAGTCTTCCGGGCGGAATCGATGTAAAGTGTCGATTCCGTGGCGACCGGCGTGGCGGTCGTAACCTCTGACAAAGGAACACGCTCATGACAACCATGGCACGTATTGCAGGATGTCTCCTGCTTTTACTGCCGTTTGCAGCGCAGGCCCAGACCGCGCCAGACGCGCTGGTGAGAACGACGGTCAATGAAGTGCTTAACGTCATCAAGCAGAACAAGGACCGGCAGACGCTTCACGATCTCGCCGAGAAGAAGGTGCTGCCGCATTTCGACTTCGTGGCGATGACCCGCCTCGCGGTCGGCAGGCACTGGCGCGAGGCGAGCGAGTCGCAGAAGAAAGCGCTCGAAAACGGCTTTCGCTCGCTGCTCGTGAGCACTTACGTCACCGCGCTCAGCCAGAGCGCCAACGCGAACCAGACCGTTGAGGTAAGACCGGTCGGGGTGAAGCCAGGCCAGGATGACGTCACGGTGCGGACGTTGGTGAAGGAGCCCGGGCGGCAATCCATCGCGATCGACTACCGTATGGCACTCGGCACGGGCGACTGGAAGGTTTACGACGTGGTGGTGGAAAACCTGAGCCTGGTGACCAACTACCGCGGTTCGTTCGCATCCGAGATTACACGCTCCGGAATCGACGGGCTGATCAAAACCATAGACGACAAGAACCGGAAGCTCGCGCAGGGCTGATCGGGAGTGCACGCCGGGCGGTCCGCAGCGCCGCGCTGGCCGCGCTCGCGGGCGTGCTCAAGATTGCGCGAGATCTGTCTTAAGAGAGAGCGAGGACAAGTCGGTGCAGGCATTCGGCGGCAACAACCTCGTGCCCCGTGCAATCCCGCACGCGATCGACGGGCTCGCCTGAGAGACGCCGTACTTTGCCTGCGCCCGCTGCAGCGGGCGCGACCCGATAACCCGGCGCATCCTAAGTGTCGGGGTCCTGAGACAGACGAACCGCTTGAAACGATAGGCATTCGGCGGGCCGATATTGCCGCATGTCGTCCTGCGGCAACAGTTCCGCTTCGGCAAGAGGCGTCGGAGAACAGGACAACTCCATGATTTTCAGAGGTAAAGCCGGACTGGCATGGTCGTTGCGCCAATGCGGGCACCGGCATTTCCGGAAAGAGGAACGACACCATGATATCCCGCAGCAAGGCGTTAACCGTTGCAATCACCCTAGGCATTCTGGCGGGCTGTGCGAGCCACCCGAGTCAGCAAGTGGGCTGTGCCCAGCCCAACTATGGCGCGGCCGTGATCGGCGGGCTCGCGGGTGGACTGCTCGGCGCGCAGGTTGGAAGGGGCTCGGGGCGCACGGCGGCGACCGCGGTCGGCGCTGGAACAGGTGCCGTGATCGGCAGCCAGATGGGATGCGAATAACGACCGCGACTTCGGACACAGGAGACCAATCATGTTGACCGTTGCACAAGCAGTGGGCGTATTTGTTCTGGCGGCGGCGTTTGCCGTGCAGGCGGCAGAGGTAGCGCCGGACGCGTTGGTAAAGACCAATGTTGAGGAAGTGCTGTCCGTCATCAAGCAGAACAAGGACAAACGCACGCTGCAGGATCTGGCCGAAAAGAAAGTACTGCCGCATTTCGATTTCCGCACGATGACGCAGCTTGCGGTGGGCAAGGCATGGCGCGAGGCGAGTCAGGATCAGCAGAAGAGACTGGAGAACGCATTCCGCGGACTGCTCGTCAGTACCTACACCGCAGCGCTGAATCAGTCCGCCGTGGCCAACGCGACAGTCGAGGTGAAGCCGGCGCAGGTCAAGCCGGAACAGGAAGATGTCACCGTCAAGACGACGGCGAAGCGATCCGGCAAGCAGCCGGTCGCCATCGATTACCGCATGAAGCGCACGGCCAGCGGCTGGAAAGTGTATGACGTCGTGGTGGAGAATCTCAGCCTCGTGACCAACTACCGCGATTCGTTCGCGGCGGAGATCGGCCGCTCGGGTATCGACGGCTTGATCAGGACCATCGAAGCCAAGAACCAGAAGCTCGCCGAAGCGTGATGTCGGCGCAATTGCGCACGGCCTGCGTTCGCCTGGACATTGCTGGTTTACGGAGAACTGACATGTTCCGATCGCCTGAATACCTGATCAATGCGAGCAAGGCCAATCTGCAGGCCTCGATGAGCTTGGCCGCGAGGTCCATTGAGGACGCCGCGGAGCTGGTCAGGCGTCAGTTGAAGGTCGCTATGGCGATGGCTGGAAATGGGAGCGGAACGTTGAAATCCGTTTCTGGCGATGCGGCCGCCCCCGTGCGCAGCCGGGCCGAACCCAATGAATGCCGCGACCGGCAGTTGCAGAACATCCTCGACCTGTCGTGCCAATGCCTGGAAGTGACCGCCGCGGCGCAGACCGAACTGGTCCGCCTCATCCAGGACACCTTTCAAAACCTGAACGAGGCCATGAACGTCAATCCGGATGCGCCCGCCGGCGAGCACGGAATACCGAAAGCTCTCAAGCGCGCCTGATTCTTCCGGGCCCCACAGCGGCGAACGGTCTTTCGTTCGCCGCGGAGTGAGATCACATGCTGGACGGGCTCAGAGCGCGGTCGATTTCGATCGCCATCACCGAGAAGGACAGGCGGCACATGGACGCCATTCCGATCGCCAGGCGATTGCGGATCATGCGGCGCATCATGTGTCGGCCGCCCACCGAAGAACAGCACCTCAAGGGGAACACCAACTACGTAAAGGCGATCCTGAAACTGCGCGCGACCGGGTTGAGATTGATTGATCTGCAGCGGCAGGAAACGGCGTTCACCGCGATCTGGTACCGGAAGAGCACATCAGTACTCGGCCTGCTCATGTCGGAGGCCATAGCCTTGGTGGTTTGGGAGCTGAACGAGCGCGACGAAGAAATCACTACCCTCAGAATCTGGCGCACCTAGGCACCAGTACAGAGGTTCCGCCGGTTCCAGCTTTCCGCATCTTGGCCGGGTGTCGGAGCGCGCGACACATGCGATCACCCGGATGCCGGATTCCGTTTCAGCTAGAATCCTGAAAGCAGCCGGCGGGAGTCGTCGCCGGACGTGGCATCCTGGCGGAACTGGCGCCGCAGCTGCGGTTTGGCATAGGTTCGCAGCAACGATGGAACACGAAGACTGGCAGGAACTGCTGGCGCAGATCGCCGCCGCGGCTGATGGAATCGCGTTGCGTCATTTCCGCAACCCCGCACTGCGAGTCGAGAACAAACGCGATGTCAGTCCGGTGACGCAGGCCGATCGCGAGATCGAGCAGGCCGCGCGCCGCATCGTCGGCGATCGCCATCCGGAACTCGGCGTGCTCGGCGAGGAATATGGAGAAACGAACGGCGCATCCCGCGCCCGCCTGATCATCGATCCGATCGACGCCACGCAGAATTTTGTGCGCGGCATCCCGATCTTTGCTACCCTGCTCGCAATCGAGGATCGCGGCGAGATCGTGGCAGGCATGGTGAGCGCACCGGCGCTCGGAACGCGCTGGAGCGCGGTGCGCGGAGGCGGCGCGCTTCGCAACGGGCAGTGCATACAGGTGTCGCAGGTCGCGCGACTGGAAGAGGCCCAACTGTTTCATGCCGGACTGGCCGCGATGACGACGCGGCGCAATGCAGTGGTCGCTCTCGCCATGCGTGCCGGGCGCAGCCGCGGGTTTGGCGATTTCTACCAGGACGTACTTGTCGCGGAGGGCGCCGGTGATATTGCGGTGGACTTTGGCATTGCACCCTGGGACATCGCGCCGCTGCTGGTCATCGTCGAGGAGGCGGGCGGCCGCGCAACCAGTCTTGCGGGAGAGCGCACTATCTATGCAGGCAATTTCGTGAGCTCGAACGGTTTGCTGCACGAGGCTGTGCTTTGTGCGCTCGCGCTGCCCGCCTGACGCCCTCGCGTTCCCGCCGCGCGGCGATGCGCTCGCGAGGCCCGTGTGCCGCGAACCTTTGACCCGTTCAGGGGTCAGATGTCGTGGCGCGAATTATCCCAGTCGGCGGTTTTTTGCGCAGAAGAGACGCAGCGTCACATGAAAGGGGGAGTTTCCGTGAAGAATCGCACAGTCTTGTGACGAGGGAATCTCCGTGATGAACTGCACAGCCTTATGGCGAAAATCCGAATATGATGTCGGCGCAGGAAAAGTTCATCCGTTCTTGCGGGGAGCATTGAGCCAAAGATAATTGTCCGCAGTTCGCCGTGTGCGCTCCTATGGAAGTGCCAACGATGGGAAAAAGAACCGAGGAATCGCTGCTCCAGCAATCCCGCATTGACGAATTCGAAATCGAGCGCCGCAAGGTGCTGTTCGGCTTCACGCCGTCCGACGCCGAGGCGTTGACGAACGCCAGGCCGCACGTCCTGGGTAAACTCGATGCCGTGGTCGACGAGTTTTACCGGCGGCAGACCGAGATCGAAGACATCGCCCTCATCATCGGCGACAGCGAGACCATGCGGCGCCTGCGTATCGCACAGAGGCGGTATATCGACGACCTGTTCTCGGGCGTGTACGACGAGGACTACGTCAACCATCGCCTGCGCATCGGGCTGGTTCACAAGCGTATCGGCGTCGAGCCGAAGTACTATCTTTCCGCGCTGAGTGTGCTGCGCGCAATCCTGCATGCTGCGATCGAGGCAGGTCTGCCCGACGCGGCACGCGCGGCGCAGGCGTGTGCTGCGCTGGATAAACTTCTGTACTTCGACACCGCCTTTGTGTTCGACACCTACATTCAGAGCATGTTGTCCGAGATCGAAACCGTCAAGGAGGGTGCGCTCCGTTACGCACGGACTCTCGAGGACAAGGTCGCCGAAAGAACGCGGGAGCTTGAAATACTGTCGCGGCACGATGCGCTCACCGGGCTGCTGAACCGCCGCGCCTTCGCCGAGGCGCTGCGGCGCGAAATCGTGCGCGCCAAGCGGACTTCGACCCCGATCGCGGTGCTCTACATCGACATCGACGATTTCAAGGCCGTGAACGACTCACGCGGCCATCAGAAGGGCGATGAAGCGCTGGGCATGCTGGCCGACGTTCTGCGGCAGGCAAGTCGCGAGAATGACATTCTGGCGCGCCTCGGCGGCGACGAGTTCTGCGCCGTACTTCCGGGCGTAGACGCCGGCGGCGCGAGGGCGTTTTGCACCCGCTTCGTAGAGTTGCTCCAGGGACGCGACCGCTCCCTTGCCGTGAGCGTTGGCGTGCACTGCACGGGCCCGGTCGAGTTCGATGAACCGGAGACGCTGCTGCACCTCGCCGACATGACGATGTACGAGGAAAAGGCGCGGCATCATGCCGCGCCGGCAGACGAAATCGCTGTCCTCGCCGCGAGTTGATCCCCGGCGGATTCGGCTGCGTGACCTCCAGTGCGTTCCTACTATCCGAGATCGTTCCTCAAGCTGCTGGCGGTCGGCTGCACGCTGATTGCGTTGCCGCTGGTGATCGCGCTCATCACCAACGCGATCGCGGTCGATCAACTCGCCAATCGCAGCCAGGAAGCGGTGTACCGGGCGGTCCAGGCGACGCAGAGCAGCCGGCGTCTGCTGGAAAGCCTGACCGCGACGGAACGCAGTGCCCGGCAAATGGTGATACTCGCTGACCGCGGACTGCTCGACAACTACGTCCTCAACCGCGGCCAGTTCCTGGCGAACGCGGACCGGCTCGCGCGCTTGCCGATCGGCGTGGAACAGCAGGCGGTTCTCGCCCCTATCATCCAGGGCGAGGCGGAAATTTTCTCGGTTCTGGCGAACCCGCAGGCGGACCAGACGCAGCTCGTGAAGGCGGTCGAGGGATTCGTAGCGGTAGCGGAGCGCGCGCGTGGCATCGTCGTGCGCAGCAACGAGATGATCGACCGCGAGGTCGAAACCATGCGAACCACGGCGGCGCAGACCCAGCAGATCGTACTGTGGCAGTTGCTGGCATTGATCCCGGTGGTGGTGTTTCTGGTAGTCGGATTCATCGTGCTGATTGCACGGCCAATCCGCCAGATCGATGATGCCATCCGTCGCCTGGGCGCGGGTGAGTTCAGCGCCGAAGTGGTGGTCGGCGGTCCGCAGGACCTGCAGGACCTGGGCGCGCGCCTGGAATGGATGCGCGGCCGGCTGCTCTGGCTCGAGGAGCAGAAGAACCGTTTCCTGCGCCAGGTGTCGCATGAACTGAAGACACCGCTGACGGCCGTGAGAGAGGGCGCGGAACTGCTGAGCGATGAGGTGGGTGGAAAACTGTCGCCCGAGCAGCGGGAGATCGTGGAGATCATCCGCCACAACAGTATAGAATTGCAGAAACTGATCGATGACTTGCTGTCGTACGGCGCCAGCCAGTTTCACAAGACCGCGCTTACGGTGGGCCCCGTCTCCGTCAAGGAAGTGTTCAGGCGGGTCGCCGAAGACCAGAAGCTCGCCCTGCGCGCCAAGGGCGTTCGACTCGAAATGGATACTGCGGACGTGACCATTGCGGCTGACTCCGAGAAAGTGCGCATCATCCTCGATAACCTGTTGTCCAACGCAATCCGGTTCTCACCGCAAGGCAGCAGGGTCCTGGCAGCGGCGCGGGCGGACGGTGCCGGTCTCGATCTCGAGGTTACCGATGAGGGGCCGGGTATCGCGCGCGAGGACCGCGACCGCATGTTCGACCCGTTCTACCAAGGCCGGCACACCGCTGAAGGTCTGGTGCACGGCACGGGAATCGGGCTCTCGGTGGTAAGGGATTACGTCCATGCACACGGGGGCACCGTGGAGGTCGTCGACGATGCCGCGATAGGGGGCGCCAGGTTGCGAGTGCGATTGCCGCTCGCGCAGCCGGCGGGTTCGCAGTGAACGCCGTTCGAGCGGTGGTCTCCGGCGCGCTAATGCTCGCCATGGCCGGTTGTGCCGTGTTCAAGGCCCCGGAAGAAGAACCTCCCGCCGGGCCGGCCGAACCGGAGATCCCCGCCGCGCCGGCTGAACCGGAGGCGCCCGCTCCGCCCCCGACAGCAGCCGAGCCCGTACGTCCCGTTGCCCCGGTTCCTGAGTCCGCACGGTTGCTTGAGTTTTTCCGGCAGGTGCGCAAACTGGGAGGCGTAGAGCTCGGCCGGGAACACGAGGCTGTTCGCATCGCCTACATGCGCACGCGATCGGATTTCGACCGCTTGCGCCTGGCGATGGTGCTGTCGCTGCCGGAAACGGTGTGGAACGATGTGGCCCGCGCGCTGGACCTGCTGGAGCCGATGATCCGAAATCAGAACTCGCCTCTGCACGGGCTGGCAGTTCTGCTGCAAACGTTCGTGCAGGAACAGCGCCGTCTCGGGAAAAGCGTGCACGGCATGCAGCAGAAGCTCGATGCACTGAAGGCGATGGAGCGCAACCTGATAGAGCGCAAGAGGTGAACTGATGGCGACCATGAACTCGACGCGTGGAAACATACTTGTCGCGGACGACGATCCGGATCTGCTGCGGCTGATGCAGATCCGGCTCTCGGCCGCAGGCTACACTGTGACCACGGCGGAAAGCGCCGAGCAGGCGCTCGCGCACTTTGCCGTCGCACGGCCGCAAGTGGTGGTGACGGACCTCAGGATGGGTCACATGGACGGCATCGCGCTGTTCGAGGCCATACACGGCGAGAATCCGATGCTGCCCGTGATCGTGTTGACCGCCCATGGCACGATTCCCGACGCCGTGGCGGCAGTCAAGCGCGGGCTGTTCGGCTATCTCACCAAGCCGTTCGATGCCAAGGCGCTGCTTGGTGAAATCGATCGGGCTTTCGCCGTGGCGGGAGGGGCCGGCACCGGCGCGGCGGACCTGGCATCGGACGGCCAGGCCTGGCGCAGGAGCATCATCACCCGCAATCCGGCCACGGAAGACGTGCTCGCAAAGGCGCGTCTCGTCGCCGACAGTGACGCGAGCGTGCTGATTTACGGTGAGTCGGGCACTGGCAAGGAGCTGCTTGCGCGCGCCATCCACGATGCCAGCGCGCGGCGCGAACGCCCGTTTGTCGGCATCAACTGCGGCGCCATCCCGGAGCAGCTGCTGGAGTCCGAGCTGTTCGGACACGTCAAGGGTTCGTTCACCGGCGCCACCCGCGATCACAGGGGCCTGTTCCAGACCGCCGACAAAGGGACGCTGCTGCTCGACGAGATCGGTGACATGCCGGCGGTGCTGCAGGTGAAGCTGCTGCGCGCGCTGCAGGAGCGGCAGGTGCGGCCGGTGGGTTCGAACCAGACCTTCGACGTTGACGTGCGCGTGATTTCAGCCACTCATCGTGACATCGAAGCGGAAATGGCGGCCGGCAATTTTCGCGAGGATCTTTTCTACCGGCTCAATGTCGTGACCCTGCGGCTGCCGTCGCTTGCGGAGCGGCGCGAGGACATCCCACTGCTCGCCAACCATTTCCTGGCCGAGCTCAGGGAAAAATACAAGAAACCGGTCAAGGGTTTTGCGCCCGAGGCGCTGGAGCTTCTGGTCGGCGCGTCGTGGCCCGGCAATGTGCGCCAGCTCTACAATGTGATCGAGCAGTCGGTTGCGCTCGCCACCACCTCGCTCATTCCTCCGTCGTTCGTGCAGCGGGCGATCCAGCACCAGCAGACCCGGTTCGCCTCGTTCGAGGATGCGCGCCGGAAGTTCGAGCGCGATTATCTTGCGCAGTTGCTGAAAATCACCGACGGCAACGTCACGCAGGCCGCGAAGCTTGCCAAACGCAATCGCACGGAATTCTACAAGCTCCTGCAACGCCATCAGCTCGATCCCAAACTCTTCAAGGCCGCGTCCAGGTCGGCGCAATAACGCCGCCTAACGCCGCCCGGCGCGCCGGGCCGCACATCTGTCGTTGTCCCACGACAGCAGGATTGCCGCCAAAACAAGGCGATAGGGCCGCTGCATCCTATGTCGTTACCCGGTGGCGACAGTGCGAGCGCGGTGAGCGACGTCAATGGATTGTTTTTAAAAGAAAATCCGACTTGGCACGGGCATTGCTCCGATGATCGGTGGGAGCCCCGGCTGCAGGCATCTGTTTGGGGCCCGGTCGAAAGGAGGCTGCGATGGACGCCAAGCGATGGTCGGCAACTTGGGTCGCCACGCTGCTGGTGGCGCCATTCGCGACAACCGCGGGCGATGCTGCGGACGGCAGGAGCCCACCGGAGAGTCCGGAGTTCGCCCGCCTCGACACGAATCGCGACGGTCACGTGAACCGTGACGAGACACGGAAACTCCCGAATTTCGAACAGGCGTTTCGCGAGGCGGACGACAACCGCGACGGCAAACTCGACGCCGACGAATTCGCCAAGGCACAGGCGATCCATGAGCGCGTGCGCGTGGCGCAGTATGTCGACGACAGCGTGATTACCGCCAAGGTCAAGGCGGCGCTGCTGAAGGATCTGCGGCTCAAAGGGCTCGACGTAAAAGTCGAAACCTACAGGGGCGCGGTGTTGCTCTCCGGATTCGTTAACGACGGAGAACAAGCGCGCCGGGCCGCCGAGATCGCGGCGGGAGTTGCTGGCGTAGCCGCCGTGCGAAACAGCCTGCTGGTCAAAAGTTGAACGATTCATTCCCCGGAGATCGGCGTGAACGGAAAGATCAAGAGCTTGTTTAACGTCGAATTCGAGCGCTTAACGGACGGGCCTCTGCTCGCGTACGTCACACCCGGCCGGTTCGCCTTGCGGCGCAAGCGCGCCATGTGGGTCGCGCGCGCGATGGCGGTCGCGCGCCGGAAGGAGTTGAGACGCCGCATCAAGGAGCAACGGCATGGAAATCACTGACAACGTTCAACAAAGTACCACCAAGCCGCGCAAGGGCGGCGGTATCCTGTATCCGGTCATGCTGATCGCCGCGATCGCGGTGATTCTGTTCAGCGTGATCGGCATCGCCGTTATGACGGGTCATTTTCCCAAAGCGCTCTCAAAGAACGAACCGGGAGTCGCCGACCGCGTGGGCGGGAGTTCGGAGGCGACGCGCGCTGAAGCGCCCGCGCCGTCCGCCCCCGGCAGACGGGCGAGCCGGCCGCAAGCGCGCACACCCGGTCCGCTCGCGGCGCAAAGCTGCGGCAACTGCGGTGTCATCGAAACGATCCGTGCGGTCGAGTCGAAAGGCCAGGGCAGCGGCCTGGGTGCGATTGGAGGCGCCGTCGTGGGCGGCATCCTCGGCAACCAGGTCGGCCGCGGCGGCGGGCGAACGGCGGCGACCGTCGTCGGGGCCGGCGCCGGGGCTTACGCGGGACACGAAATCGAGAAGAATGTGAACCGGCGCGTGAATTACCAGGTGCGCGTGCGCATGGAGGACGGAACCCTCCGCACCTTCTACGAATCGGCGCATCCCGCCTACAGCATCGGGCAGAAGGTGCGTGTCGACGAGCGTGGCATCGTCGCGCCGGCCGGATGATCGCTCGCGGGGAGGACATATGAGAACAACGGTCGCGATGTCCTTGGCAACGCTCGGGGCGGTGCTGCTCACTGCCTGCGACCCGCTCTCGCTTACGGTTTTTGGCGTGGGCACGGCTACCGGCGTGCAGCACACGCTCAATGGCATCACCTACAAGACGTTCACGGCGCCACTGCCACGGGTGCGTACGGCAACCATCAGCAGCTTGAATCACATGGGCATCAAGGTCGCCGCGCGGGAGAAAACCAAGGACGGTGAACTCATCAAGGCCACGGCGAGCGAGCGCGAGATCGAAATCGAGCTCGACGCGATTACCTCGGGTACGACCCGAATGCGTGCGTCGGTGCGTAACGGCCTGTTCATGGACGCCGCAACGGCAACGGAAATCATTCTGCAAACTGAGCGCATCTTGAGCCATCGTAAGGCAGCATCCGCGAGTCGAGAGTGATGCGACTTTCATATTTGCGTTGATTGAGGAGATGGTCCATGAAACGGAAAATGATCAGCACCCTGACAGCCGTACTGATGGCGGGAGCTTCGGCTATCACGGCCGCAGCCGACAGCCCGGTCCTGCTGCAGACCGAGGCGCAGCGCACCGATACCTTGAGCGCGCGCCACGGGCCGGCGGTGGTGCAGACGCGAATCGCGTCGGAGTTCAGCGCGTTTGCCGGCTCGGATGCGAACGCGCAAAGCCTGGTTACGGGGCTGCGCAATGGCGCGCCGATCACGTTGAGTTCGACATCTACGACTACCGGCGGCACCGCGAGCACCACTCTGCTGACTTTTGATCCTCCAACGCGGCCGATGGGGCATGGGAACGTGTTCATCAGTCTCGCGCTGGCGAAGCAGCAGCTGGCGGGTTACGGCATCAGCGACCCCACGCCCCAGGAAATCCAGGCGGCGCTCACGGGGGGCACGATAACCACCGCTAGCGGCCAGACCGTCAGCCTGCAAGGGGTACTTACGCAACGTGCGAGCGGCCAGGGTTGGGGAGTTATCGCCAAATCGCAAGGCGTGAAACTTGGCCACGTGGTGAGTGCTCTCAAGAGCGCGAACCAGCAGGTCATTGCGAACGCGACGGGGACCACTAGCACGGGCCGCGGAGCCGTGGCGGGGTCACAGGCGTCGGCTGCTTCCGCTACCACTCAAACCACCGCCACGGGTAGCAAGTCCTCACATGCACATGGCAAAGGCGCGTTTAGCGGCGGCGCCAGCGGCATCGTGAACGCGGGCGGCACAGGCGGTGGTGTCGGGGTGGGCGTCAGTGCAGGTGCGCGCGCCCACGGCGCCGGGGGAATCGTCACCGGCGCGGGTGTGTCGGCACGCGGCGGCGCCAGCGCCCCGGGCCTCGCAAGAGGCCATTCCAAGCCCTGACCGCGGCACGCAGCTCGCGATGGACCGCCTCGAGCCTGGCGGATCAGGTGGCTTGCGCTATCGGGCCACCGATATCACCCGGAGCAGGAATGACAGGAAGAAAGATGCGAGTCACCGTCGGGCCGATCATGGTGGCAGTTTTACTCGTTGCCGGTTGCGCGACTCAGCCGCGATCACCTGCGCCGCAGCCGCAGGTGAATTTGTCCGGGTTTTCGGCCGCGTTCAAGCAGGGCTACGCGGACGGTTGTGAGCAAGCACACACGCCCGCGCCGCGCAAGGACGGGCGGCGTTTTCAGCGAGACGGCGACTACGCCGCGGGTTGGAACGACGGCTACAGCATCTGCCGGCGCCGCAGCAGGTGAAGTATCCCATCGCACGACGGGAAGTGTCGCCAACCGGAGACTGTTTGTGATGACTTGATCGCGCAACTCTCAACATTCACCGTGGTCTTTACGGGAGGGGCCACAACCTTAAGGAGATCGATGATGAATCGAACCGGAGCTTTGTGTGCGACTCTCGTATTCCTCGCTTCGTTTGGACCAGGCGCTGCGCCTGCAGCGGACCGGACCGGAATGCAGCATCATGCGTCATTCGTATCAGGCGGTGTCGGCGCCTCCTCCCAGGAGGATCTCAAGGCGCGCGAGAGGGAATTCAATCTGAAGCTTGTGTTCACGCTGGTGGAAGGCAACTACGTCGCCGACGTGAACGTCGCGATCCGTGATGCCGGCGGACGGACTGTCCTGGAGCACGAGGCTCCGGGCCCGCTTTTCATGGCGAAGTTGCCGAGCGGCACGTATACCGTCAGCGCGACCTACGAGGGCAGGTCGCAATCGCGGAAGGTCAGTATTGGCGAGCGCTTGCGTACCGAGCAGTTCCGCTGGCCGAGCAACCCGCAGACCGACTTCCCTCTCCAAAACGACAGAAGCTAGTGGCCGCACGGCGCCGCCAACGTCACACGGTCCGGCGCCATTCGCTCTTCACCAGTCCCCCGCCGGCACGCTTGGTGCGTGTCGGCGTATTATTCCTGCCGCTGGAACCTATCCACCCGGGCGCCATTGCAAAGTAGTTGCGTGCAGTAAAGGCTGTACAAAAAGACCCCGGCTTGCGCCGGGGAAACAGGGGAGGAAGGACGCCGCGGGGGAGGAGGGAGGGATCGCGGCCTATTTGACCTTCTTCCCGATTTCGTGGCCGATCAGTGCGCCCGCTGCGGCGCCACTGACAGTCCCCACCGTGCTGCCGCCGGTCAGTGCGGAACCGACGACGCCACCGACTACTGCCCCCGTGGCAGTACCGATCTGGCTGTTGCTCGGATTCGATGCGCAGGCGCTCAATGCCATGCATTCCGCGAGCAGAGGCATGCTCATTGCTGTTTTCTTCACGACGAGCCGTCTCCCTCGTTGACGATGCCGTTCTCTCAGCAGATTCCATGCCAAGCGCCCGGTTTCACGACAAATCAATGTGTTAGAACCTTGGCGACGCCGCAACGTCGGCCAAGTTTGTCGCCGCGCAGCGACACAAGCGCCACCTTGCGTTGTATGCAGTTGAAGAAATTCAGATAGTTGCGTCGTCGCTACCCGACAGGCCGCGGACAGGAAAGCGCGAAACTACGGAGCGAGTCTCGCTTACACCGAACGTCAAGCGCTTAACGCGCAGCGTGGCGGTTTTCAGCCTTTGACGCGATTGATCCGTGCGACTTCGGGAATGCGCCGCAACCCGCGCATGATGCGCGCGAGATGGAGCCGGCTGGAGACCTGCAGCGTGAAGTGCATATCGGTGTAGGTTCCGCCGTCGTCCGGATCGACCGATACGTGCTGTATGTTGGAGCCGGCTTCCGCGATCTCCGCGGCGACCTTGGCGAGCACGCCGCGCTGGTTGGCGACCACCAGTTTGATGCTCACCTCGAACAGCTTCTTCGTTTCGGGATCCCACGCCACGTCGAGTTGACGCTCGGGGTCCGGGCGCGTGCGGCTGATGGTCGGGCAGTCGTGGGTATGGATGACCATCCCGCTGCCCTTGCTGATAATGCCCAGTATCGGATCGCCCGGTATCGGTTTGCAGCATTTTGCGAGTTGCACGGCGATGCCTTCGGAACCGCGGATCACCACCGAACCGGGCACCACGCTTTCAGGCGGCGGTGACCCGCGCAGTGCGAGAATCCGGCGGGCGACGACCGCGCTCAACCGTTTGCCGAGTCCGATATCGGAAAGTATGTCCTGGCGCGACTTGGCGTTCGATTCGCGCACCAGCTTGTCCCACTCGGGTTCCTTGATCTCGGCGAGCGGCATCCTGAAGTTGGCGAGCGCCTGGCCGAGCAGCCGCTCGCCCAGTTGCACCGACTCCTGGAAGTGCATGGTTTTCAGGAAATGCCGGATGTGGGATCGGGCCTTGGCCGTCACCACGAAGTTGAGCCACAACGGATTGGGCTTCGCGTGTGCGGCGGTGATGATCTCCACCCGGTCGCCGTTCTTAAGTTCGGTGCGTAACGGCAGCAGCTCCTGGTTGATCGTCACGGCCACGCAGCGGTTGCCGATGTCGGTGTGCACGGAGTAGGCGAAGTCAACGGCGGTGGCGCCCCGCGGCAGCGCCATGATCTGGCCTTTTGGCGTGAAGATGTAGACCTCGTCGGGAAAGAGATCGACCTTGAGGTGTTCGAGAAACTCGACCGAGTCGCCCGCCTCGGACTGCATCTGGATCAGGCTCTGCAGCCACTGGTGGGTTTTCCTCTGCAGTTCGGAGAGCGAGGTGTCGGAGCTCTTGTAGAGCCAGTGCGAGGCGACGCCAGCCTCGGCGATCTTGTGCATCTCGCCGGTGCGAATCTGAACCTCGATCGGCGTGCCGAACGGCCCGAACAGCGTCGTATGCAGCGCCTGGTAGCCGTTGGCCTTGGGGATGGCGATGTAGTCCTTGAACTTCCCCGGGATCGGCTTGAACAGGCCGTGCAGCGCGCCGAGCGCGATGTAGCAGGCATGCACGTTCTTCACGACGATGCGAAATCCGAACACGTCGAGCACCTGGGCGAACGAGAGGTGCTTCTCGCGCATCTTGCGGTAGATCGAATACAGATGCTTTTCGCGTCCCTGCACCTGGGCGTCGAGCCCGTTGTCCTTGAGCCGGCGCTGGACCGAGGCGAGCACCTTGCCCACGATCTCGCGGCGATTGCCGCGGGCCGCCTTCACCGCCTTGGCGAGGACGCGGTAGCGATCCGGATACAGGTAGCGGAACGACAGGTCCTCGAGCTCCTGGAAGATGCTGTTAAGCCCCAGGCGGTTCGCGATCGGCGCGTAGATCTCCAGGGTTTCCCGGGCGATGCGCTGGCGTTTGCCGGCATCGACGGCCTCCAGCGTGCGCATGTTGTGCAGGCGGTCGGCGAGCTTGATCAGGATGACCCGCACGTCGCGCGCCATCGCCAGCAGCATCTTGCGGAAGTTTTCGGCCTGAGCCCGCTCGTGGGTCTCGAACTCGATCTTGTCGAGCTTCGACAAGCCGTCGACCAGGTCGGCAACCGGCGATCCGAAGGTCTTCGTGATCTCGGCCTTGGTGACGGAGGTATCCTCCATCACGTCGTGCAGCAGCGCCGCGGTCAGCGCCTGGGGATCGAGATGCCACTGCGCCAGAATGCTGGCGACGGCGAGCGGGTGGGAAATGTACGGTTCGCCGGACTCGCGGAACTGGCCTTCGTGCGCCGCCTCGCTGAAATGATAGGCGGATTCAAGCTGCGAGATGTCCTCCGGCCTGAGATACGCCGACCATTCCTTGAACAGCGTCGCCGCTTCACCCATGGTGGAAATGCGGAATGCGGAATGCGGAATGATGAATGGAGCGACTTACATTTACCGGATGTCTGTGACAATTCCGCATTCATCATTCATCGTTCAGCATTGATCCTATGGCTGCGCCTTGTTGAGTATCTCGCTGCCGTACTTGCCGGACGCGAGTTCGCGCAGGGCGATCACGGTCGCCTTGTCGCGGTTCGCCTCGAGCATGGGCTGCGAGCCGTTGGTGATCTGCCGGGCGCGGTAGGTCGCGGCCAGCGACATCTCGAAGCGGTTCGGAATGTGTTTGAGACAGTCATCGACGGTAATGCGTGCCATATCGTGTAATCCCGGTTACTTCATGCGGTTGATCGAATCTGCGTGGCGGGCAAGCTGGCGGCGCAGCCTGAGCCGTTCGGCCCGGACGATGCTCGCGAGATCCTGGGCTGCCCGGGCGAAGTCGTCGTTCATAATAACATAGTCGAACTCGGCGAAATGGCTGATCTCTTCGCGTGCCGCGGCGAGCCGGCGCGCGATCACATCCGCGGCATCCTGGCTGCGGCTTCTCAACCGCTGGTGGAGAACGTCGATCGAGGGCGGCAGGATGAAAATGCCGACCGCGTCCCGGATCAACCGGCGCACCTGCTGGGCACCCTGCCAGTCGATTTCGAGCAGGACGTCATGATCTTTTCCGAGTTCCTCGTTGATCCATTGCTGCGACGTGCCGTACTGATTGCCGTAGATCGTCGCGCTCTCGAGAAATGCCCCGGCTTCCAGCATGCGCTCGAACTCGGCCGCCGAAACGAAGTGGTAATCGCGCCCCGGCACCTCGCCGGGCCGTGGTGGCCGGGTGGTGTGGGAGACCGACAGCTTCACACGCGGTTCGGCTTCGAGCAGCGCCGCAACGAGGCTCGTCTTGCCGCCACCCGAGGGAGCGCTCACGATATAAAGGATGCCGTGCATTGGCAGGTGTATTACTCGACGTTCTGTATCTGCTCGCGCATCTGCTCGATCAGCAGCTTCAAATCCATCGCTGCCCGGGTGACCGCCAGGTCGACCGACTTGGAGCCCAGGGTATTCGCTTCACGGTTGAGTTCCTGCATCAGGAAATCCAGCCGCTTGCCCACGGCGCCGCCCGCGCCGAGGATGCTGCGCAGCTCGGCGATGTGCGCGGCAAGCCGCGAAAGTTCCTCGTCCACGTCGATGCGGTTGGCGAACAGCGTGATTTCCTGCCGAATGCGCTCGTCATCGCCATTGACCATGGCTTCCTTGAGCCGCGCCGCAAGCTTCTCCCTGAAGGCGGCGAGCACCTGCGGCATGCGCGGCAGCACCTCGGCGAGGCGCGCCTCCATCGCCGCCGCCCGTTCGAGCAGCAGCATCTTGAGCTTCTCGCCTTCACGCCCGCGCGCAGCGAGGAATTCTTCGAGCGCGGTCAGCGCCAGTTCGCGACAGGCCGCTTTCACTACTTCCAGCGGCTGTTCTTCGGTTCCCAGCATGCCCGGCCAGCGCAGGATATCGGCTACCCGCATGCTGGCCGCGCCTGGCAGGGCGAGGCGCACCTGCCCGTCGAGGGCGACGAGCTGTTGCAGCAACGCGGCGTTGAGTTCCGGCAGCCGCTGGGGCCCGGAGGCTGCCGCCAGAGCGATCCGGCAATCCACCTTCCCGCGCGTCATCCGGGCGGCCAGCGTCTCGCGCAACTGCGGCTCCATGGTGCGCAGTTCGTCCGGCACGCGGAACTGGATGTCGAGGTAGCGGTGGTTGACCGAACGCAGCTCGATGCTCAGCGTGCCCCACGCATATTCGCGCGCGGTCGCGGCGTAACCGGTCATGCTGTAAATCATGGTTTACCGCTCACTCGTAACTCGATACCATTCGCGCTGGTCCGGCTGGAAAGATAACACACTCTAAGTTACATGCGACCTGGCGGCCGAAAGCCCGATGAATTGCGAATCGTGCGCATCACGCGAGGCTATACCTGCCACGCGGAGGGCTCGGTGTTGATCGAATGCGGCGAGACCCGGGTGATCTGTACGGCCAGCGTGCTGGAAAAGCAGGCGCCGCACCTCAAAGGCACCCTGCGCGGCTGGGTGACGGCCGAATACGGCATGCTGCCGCGTTCGACCGGCACTCGCACTGACCGCGAGGCGGCGCGCGGCAAGCAGTCCGGCCGCACCCAGGAAATCCAGCGCCTGATCGGACGCGCGCTGCGGGCCGTGGTCGATCTCGACCGGCTCGGGCCGCGCACCATTCATCTCGACTGCGACGTGATCCAGGCGGACGGCGGCACGCGTACCGCGAGCATCACCGGGGCTTTCGTCGCGCTGCACGACGCGGTGAGTTTCCTGTTGCGCAAACAGTTGTTGAAGGCATCGCCGATCCGGGAACATGTCGCGGCGGTATCGGCCGGCATCTACAAAGGAACGCCGGTGCTCGACCTCGATTACATCGAGGACTCGCAGTGCGATACCGACATGAACGTGGTGATGACCGACAGCGGTGGCGTGGTGGAAGTCCAGGGCACGGCGGAGGGTGCGCCGTTCTCGCGCGAAGAGATGGACGCAATACTCATTCTCTCCGAACGCGGTATCCGCGAGCTCATCGCCGCGCAGAAAGCCGCGCTGAAGGCGTAGCAGCGCTCACTGCGGTGAGGGATTTCCGTGAAGAGGCTCGTTCTTGCAAGCAGCAACCCCGGCAAGTTGCGCGAATTCCGGCAGATGCTCGGCCCGCTCGGTATCGAAATCGTGCCGCAAACGGAACTCGGTATCACGGACGCAGATGAGCCGCACCCGACGTTCGTCGAGAACGCGCTCGCGAAAGCGCGCCACGCGAGCCGTCGTGCGGACATGCCGGCATTTGCCGACGATTCTGGCCTCTGCGCCACCGCCCTCGGCGGCGAACCGGGCGTGCATTCCGCGCGCTTCGCCGGCAGCGCGGCGACCGGAGAGTGCGGGGGCCGCGACAATCAGGACGCGCGCAACAACCTCAAGTTGCTCGCGTTGCTGCGGGGGGAACCGGATCGCAGCGCGCATTATTACTGCGTGATCGTGCTCGTGCGCCGCGCCGATGATCCCGAGCCGCTGATCGCGGAGGGGCGCTGGCACGGTGAGATCGTGGACGCGCCGCGCGGCACGAACGGATTCGGCTACGATCCGCATTTCTTCCTGCCCGCGTTCGGCCGCACCGCCGCGGAGCTTGCCCCGGATGAGAAGAATGCGGTGAGCCATCGCGGACGCGCACTTGCGCAGCTCGTTGCGCAACTGCGCGTAATGGCAAATGCGGAATGATGACCGCGAAATGAACAGCGGGAAGACGCCGTGCGCCTAAACTCACCAGTTGTCACGCATCACTCATCATTACATTTTCGCGCGCTGCCACCGCTGTCTTTGTATATCCATCTCCCTTGGTGCGCGCGAAAATGTCCATACTGCGATTTCAATTCGCACGAGGCGCGCGGCGGACTGGCCGAAACCGATTACATTGCGGCGCTCACCGCCGATCTCGAACAGGCGCTGCCCCTCGTGTGGGGGCGCACGGTCTACAGCATATTCTTCGGCGGCGGAACGCCAAGCCTGTTTTCAGCTCATGGCATAGACGAGATACTGGCAGTGGTGCGTGCGCGTCTCCCGTTGGCAGGCGATGCCGAGATCACCCTGGAGGCCAACCCGGGCACGGCCGAAGCGGAGAAGTTCAAGGGGTTCCGCGCCGCGGGGGTCAACCGGCTCTCGCTCGGCATTCAGAGCTTCGACGCGCGGCATCTGAAGGCGCTCGGGCGCATCCACGATGACCGCGAGGCGCGGCGCGCGATCGAAATTGCCGCGAGCAACTTCGATAATGTGAACCTCGATATCATGTATGGATTGCCGGAGCAGAGCGTGGACGACGCGCTGGCGGACGTCACCACGGCGATTTCCTGCTCGCCGCAGCATATCTCTGCCTATCACCTGACCATCGAGCCCAATACCTATTTCCACCGCTATCCGCCGCCCCTGCCGGACGACGACACGACTGCGGCGATGCAGGACGCGATCGAAGCGGAGCTTGCCGCAGCGGGTTACGAGCACTATGAGGTTTCGGCCTACGCGAAGCGCGCCGACAAAACCAGCGGCAAGAGTTCGCGAAGCGACGTTCTCATCACTCATCACTCATCACTCATCACTGCGCGCAGCGGCCGCTG
>MEQT01000057.1 GCA_001770325.1 Betaproteobacteria bacterium RIFCSPLOWO2_02_64_14 | reverse complement strand
CCGAGTGCACCCGCCGCATAGAGCTATCCCATGCCGTATGCCAGCGGCAGGAGGGACAGCACCACCACCGCCACCGTGTGCATGAGGATCACCCGCGCGCACCGCGCATCGCCGATCACCACCGGTAGCATGGGAACGCCGGCGCGCGCGTAGTCGTCCCGGCACATGATGGCAAGGCTCCAGAAATGCGGTGGCGTCCAGAGGAACAGCACCGCCGCGAGCAGCGCCGGCGCTGCCGCCGGCGCCCCGGGTAAGACCGCCGCAGCGCCGGCGAGAACCGCGAAGCTCCCCGCAGCGCCGCCGATCACGATGTTCCACCAGGTGCGGCGTTTGAGCCAGACGGTATAGACCACGCCGTAGAAGAATGCCCCGAGAAAAACGTAGGCCGCGGCCAGCGCATTGGCAGCCCAGGCCGCCGCCGCAACGGATAGCACCAGCACCGTGCCAAGCAGCCATAGAAAGCTCCGGTTCGCCGGCAACTCTCCGGTCGCGAACGGGCGGCGGCGCGTGCGGCTCATCAGCCGGTCCAGATCGCGCTCGACGTATTGATTGAAGCCGCCGGCAGCAGCCGCCGCGCCGATGACCGCCAGCACCAGGATCGCCGATCGCCAGGCTGCGGGTGCCGGGCCCGGCGTCACCACCACGCCACCCAGCGCCGTGAATCCGATCACGATGCCGATGCGCAGCTTGAACAGCCCGTAAGCAAGACGCAGCGCGTGCAAGATCGGTGCACGATGGATTCTCGCTCCCGGCCTCAGGCCTGTCGGGACAGGCTGCGCGGGGATGACGCCGCTCGCTGCGGCTGTCGCCTTCACTTGCATCGTCACTTGAGCGGCCAGACCGTAGCGAGGTACTTCCAATTGATGAAGTAATAGAGCACGAACGAAACCAGGAACACCATCGCCAGCGCGAAGGTCCCCGGCGCTCCCCAGGCTTGCGCGCCGCCGTGCGCCTGCGGCGCCGCCCCCGCGGGTTGCGGCACCGGAATCGGCGCCATGCCTTCAACGACACGCACCCGCTGGAAGCCGGGCGTCTCGATCCTGCGGCCGAGGAACACCGAGTGCACGACCACCAGCAGATACATGGCGCCGCCGACGACCGCGATCACGCCGCCGATGCCCATCAGTCCCATCATCAGGTGCGCGGTGCCCGGGAACTCATAACCCAGCGCGTTGCCGGCAAAAGTGATGTCCCAGTGCCGCCGCGGCACGCCCAGCGTTCCGGCGCCCATCATGAACACCGCGAGCATGGTCATGCCGATGCCGAACACGTACGGCTGCCACTGCGCGATCTTCGGAAAACTCACTTCGCGGCGGAAGATCGCCGGGATCACGAAGTAGGTCACAGCCATGAACGCAAGCGTGGTGCCGATCACCACGGTGGCGTGGAAATGGCCGGGAACGTAGATCGTATTATGGATGATGAGATTCAACTGTTCCGTTCCCATGATCACGCCCGAGATGCCGCCGAGGAAGCCGAAGCCCAGCAGCGACATGAACATGCCGGAGAACACCGGATTGCCCCACGGCGCCTTCCGCAGCCATTCGAAGAGCCCCTTGGTGTAGCCCTTCCTGCGCTGCGCCACCTCAATCGAACCCGGCACAGTGAGGCCATGCACCATGGAAGCCAGCACCGCCAGGTACATCGCGTAGCTGGTGTTGAAAATCTTCCAGTTGGAAGTGAGCCCCGGATCCGCCAGCAGATGATGCGCGCTCGCGAGCTGCAGGAACAGGATGTAGAGCAGGAACGCGCCGCGGCTCACCTTCTCCGACATGGGCTTCGCGCCGAATACGATAGCGGCCACCGCGTACCACACCGACACGTGCGCGGCGACGTTGATCTGCTGCGAGGAGTGGCCGAACGCCCACCAGACGGTGCGGTACATCAGCGAGTCGATGTGGTCGACCAGCCCCACCGACCACAGAAAGGTCGGGATGAGGATGATGGCGCCGGTCGCGATGGTAAACACTGCGATGATGGCGGCGGTCACCGCGCCGAAGGTGACGAGCGGAACCGAACCGTTGTAGGTATGCTCCGCCTTGCCGACGACGAGCGTGCCGAAGAACACGAAGCAGGCGATCAGCGCGCCCACCGCAAACAGGATCAGCCCGAGGTAGAAAGTGGGGTGCGCGCCCATCGGTGCGTAGGAGGTGAACATCACGCTCGAATCGCCACGGAATACCGCGTAGTTGTTGATGATTCCCCCTGCCAGCATCAGGAAGAACGCAAACCACGCAAGCCGCGGCGCCGCGAGCCGGCAGCCGAGCAGGATGGAGCTGGCGAAGTAGAGAACCGCGATCTCGAAGAAGATGATCCAGAACACCAGCATGTCGAGCCCGTGTCCGGTCAGCACCAGGTAGAACCAGTCGGGCGGAAGGAGGTGGACCGCCTGCCAGCGCGTGAGCGCGACCAGCAGAGCGAGGATGCCGCCCAGCAGAAGAAACACCACGGCGGCGACTGCGTTCGCCTTGATCAGGGCCTCCGCGGACTCGTGCACCCGCAAACCCGTCATCGGGCACGTTCTGAACATCCGGTTGATCGCCATGGTTTCCCCCTATTTCTTCGCCACGACGTAGAGCTTGCTCGCCATGGTGTGATGGTTGATGCCGCAGTACTCGTTGCAGACGATCGAGTAGGTGCCGGGCGTGGTCGGCTGCACGGTCAGGATGTGCTCGTAGCCCGGATGAACCTCGATGTTGATATTCTCGGGCTGCAGCGAAAACCCGTGCAGCCAGTCCATCGACATGAGATGCAGCCTGTAGGTCTGGCCCGACTCAAGCTCGAGCATCGGCCACCACTGCCACAGCCGCGCGATCAGGTAGACGTCGCTGCCCGCGGGTGGCCGCACCACCGGGATCGTGAGCTCGGCCTCGCCGACCTTGAACTTCTCTTCGCGCACCTTGTGCTTGTCCACCATCGCCTGGGTCTTGGTGGTGTAGGCCTCCGGCGTGGTGCGATACGCCTCGTTCGCCAGATTCTGCTTACCGAAGACATGCCAGTACGGCATCATCAGGAACATGAATATGCACCAGATGAACGCCACCACGATCCAGGTGATCTCGAGCGGCTCGACCGGCTGCTTCCACCAGATGCGGTGCTCGGGAGGCTGAATGGCACTCATTGTTGGTTCTCCTCAGGTTGCGCGGGCGGGGCTTCAGTCACTTCGCGACCGGGATGCCGACGATCTCCATCACGCCCCAGATCACGTACAGCACGGTCGGCGTCACCACCCCCAGGAACAGCAGGATGAACGGGTTGTCGAGCAGCTGTTGCATGAAGGGAATGCCGTCGTCGAGTTCGTCCGCCGTCAGGCCGTCGTCGCGCGCGGGATCTGCCATGGTCGCTCCTTGTAAGTTGGAAGGCGTCGATACCTCCGATCGATTTGGTGCAATTTAGGTGAGGGAGCGACTCCGGGAACATGATGCATATCAAGGTTTTCCGATGTGGCCACGGGGGCGGTGCGATACGCCGGAGCCGCAGTTGAAAGCTTGATGCAGATCAACCGGCTTACGCGGAACCACGCGGCAACGCCCGGCCCGTCGTAGAATTCCACCCAACGCCCTGCCCCACGTTTGCCCGATGTCGATCGATACCAGTCCGTTACCCGGAGTCCGCGCGCGGGTTTACGTTGCGCGCTGGCTACTTGCCTGCAGCGCGCTGGTGTTTGCGATGGTGGTACTCGGGGGCGTCACGCGGCTCACCCATTCCGGGCTCTCGATCGTCGAGTGGCAGCCGTTGGTGGGAGCGATACCGCCGCTCACCGAGCACGACTGGAGCGAACTATTCGAGAAGTACCGGCAGACGCCCGAGTATCAGAAGGTCAATCTCGGCATGACGCTCGCCGGATTCAAGGGCATCTTCTGGCTGGAGTACTTCCATCGCCTGCTGGGCCGTATGATAGGCATCGTGTTCTTCGTGCCGCTGCTCTACTTTCTGCTGCGCCGCATCATCGATCGGACGCTGGCGTGGAAACTTGCCGGCATCTTCCTGCTGGGTGCGCTGCAGGGCGCGATGGGCTGGTACATGGTGGCGAGCGGCCTCGTCGACGACCCGCGCGTGAGCCAGTTCCGGCTGACCGCCCATCTTGTTCTGGCCTTTCTGATATACGCGGCGATGTTATGGACCGCGCTCACTCTGCTCGCTCCGCAACGCCCGGCCCGGGACGACGCTCGGCTCGCGCGCATACGGCGGATGGCATGGATGCTGACCGCGCTGCTGTCGCTGATGGTGATATCGGGTGGCTTCGTGGCCGGTATCCGCGCGGGGCTCGCCTACAACACCTTCCCGCTCATGAACGGCCACATCGTGCCGCCGGAACTCTTCATCATCGAGCCGTGGTACCGCAATTTCTTCTACAACATGGCGACCGTGCAGTTCAATCACCGCCTGATCGCGTGGGTGCTGGCGTTGTTCGCGCCGTGGCTCTGGTGGGAGGCACGTGCGGTCGCCCTGCCGCGGCGGCTCCGCTTGACAATCGATCTGCTCCTGATCGCAGTCGCAGCGCAGATCGCGCTTGGGATCGGCACGCTGCTGCTCGCCGTGCCGGTCGGACTCGGGGCTGCGCATCAAGGCGGCGCGTTAGTGGTGTTCACCCTCGCGCTCATGTTGAACCACGGCCTGCGCGCCACCACGCGCGGCGTGACGGCGGGCGTCCAGCAGCACGCCTCGTAGGTTAGCCCCGGCCAGCCGCCGCGTGCGGTGCCGCGTCAACCCACGAACGGCAACGCCTGTCGGGTCAACGCGACTGCGACGATATAGATAAACACCGCCTGAGCGGCGACCCACGCCGCGAGCCGCACGCCGCGCGTGCGCGCGCGGCGCAGCGCGAGCATCCCAAGCCCGATGTAGACGATGAGCGCCACCACCTTGGCAGTGAGCCAGCCAGCGACGAAGGGGTACTGCCCGCTCATCACCACCATCGCGATTGCGCTCGCCAGCAGGAAGGTATCGACCACGTGCGGAACCACCCTCACCCAACGCTGGTTCAGGCGCGGGGAGGCGTGCAGCATCCAGACGCCTCGAACGACAAATAGCGTGTAGCTTGCGACGACGCAGATGACGTGCAAGGTCCTCAGTGCGGAATACTCGATCATCGGCGTACAATTCTAACCGTGATTCCATGGCTCGAGACCGGGGACCCCTTCCCGCCGCCCACGCAGGCACTGAAAGAGCCCAACGGACTGCTCGCAGCCGGCGCGGATCTATCGGTTGAACGGTTGCTGGCGGCCTACCGGCGCGGGATCTTCCCGTGGTACAGCGCGGGCCAGCCCATACTGTGGTGGAGTCCGGATCCGCGCATGGTGCTGTTCCCCCGCGAGTTGAAGCTGCCGCGTTCGCTGCGCAAGCGCCTGCGCAGGCACGATTACGACATCCGCTGCGACACGGCGTTCGAAGCGGTGATGCGCGCCTGCGCCGAACCGCGCGCCGGCCAGGACGGCACATGGATCACCGAGGAAATGATCGCCGCCTACGGCGCCCTCAACCGGCGCGCCGTCGCCCATTCGGTGGAAACCTGGATCGGCGGAGAACTGGTGGGCGGCCTCTATGGCGTCGCGCTGGGACACGCGTTCTTCGGCGAGTCGATGTTCACGCGGGTGACAGACGCCTCGAAGATCGCACTCGCGCATCTCACGCGGCAACTGGAGCGCTGGAACTTCGGCATGATCGACTGCCAGATGGTGACTTCGCATCTTGCCGCGTTCGGCGCGCGCGAGATTCCCCGGGAGCGTTTCATGGCGAGGCTCGCGGAATTGGTAGAATGTGACACGCTCGCCGGCAAATGGCGCTTTGACCATGACTTATTTGACTGATTTTCCGCTGTCGGTACTGCAGTTCTACGCGACGGCGCCGTACCCCTGCAGCTATCTGCCGGAACGCATGGCGCGCTCCCAGGTCGCAACGCCAAGCCATCTCATCGATGGCCCGGTGTACAGCGAACTCGTGCGGGCGGGATTCCGCCGCAGCGGCGCGTTCACCTACCGCCCGTACTGCGACCACTGCCGCGCTTGCGTCCCCGTGCGCGTGCTTGCGGAGGAGTTCAGGCCGGGCCGCGCCCAGCGCCGGGCGTGGAAGAAACAGTGCGGCATGACGGCGCACATGCAGGAACTCAAATACAATCCCGAGCACTACGGGCTGTATTTGCGCTACCAGGCGCGGCGCCATTCCGGCGGCGGCATGGACCAGGACAGCCGCGAGCAGTACCGCCACTTCCTGCTGCAGAGCAACGTCGAGTCGCGGCTGGTCGAATTTCGCGAGGAGGGCGTGCTGCGCATGGTCAGCATCGTCGACCAGTTGCAGGACGGGCTGTCGTCGGTGTACACGTTTTTCGACCCGGAAGTGAGGCGCGCGAGTTTCGGCACCTACAACATCCTGTGGCAGATCGATCTTTGCCGCCGCCTGGACCTGCCGTATCTCTACCTGGGCTATTGGATCGCGCAAAGCCGCAAGATGGCGTACAAGGTCCGGTTTCAGCCGATGCAGGGGTTGATCGACGGCCGCTGGCAGCCGATTGCGGCCTGAGGCCGCGCCGCGCCCCGCACCGTGCGCGTCCTGATTATCGAAGACGATCCCACGATCGCGGCCAACCTGTACGACTTCCTGGAGACGCGCGGCCACACAGTGGATGCCGCCGGCGACGGGGTCACCGGCCTGCACCTTGCGGTGACGCAACCCTTCGACGCCATCGTGCTCGACCTCGGGCTGCCGGGCATGGACGGCAACACGCTCTGCCGCAAGCTGCGCGAGGAAGCCCGCGTCGATACCCCGGTGCTGATGCTCACGGCGCGCGATACGCTCGACGACAAGCTCGCGGGATTCGAGCACGGCGCGGACGACTACCTGGTCAAGCCCTTTGCCCTGAGGGAGGTTGAGGCGCGCCTGCTGGCGCTGCACAAGCGCCGCACCGGACGCACCACGGCCCGCGCGCTGCAGGTCGGCGATCTCACGCTCGATCCCGGAACGCTCGCGATTCAATTTTCCGGGACGCAGATCAGGCTTCCCCGCAAGTGCATCCAGCTGCTGGAAACCCTCATGACCCATGCCGGCAACGTGGTGTCGCGCGCGGAACTGGAGAACTCGGTGTGGGGCGAGGCGCAGGAGACGAGCGACACGCTGCGCAGCCACATGCACGTGCTGCGGCGGGCGCTGCGGACGGCGGGCGGATACGATCCGATCGAGACCATCCATGCCATCGGTTACCGGCTGCTGGCGGGTGACGGGCGCCGGAGTTCCCGCTGAACTTTGCAGCATCACGTGACGCGCGCAGCCCCCACCCCATGCCCCTCCCCCGCTGACGCAAGGGAGGGGAAATTTGTGGCGCAAGCAGTCTCTCGCTTGCTTGCGCAACAATCGGTATGACCGTGAAGCACGGGCTGCGCCTGCGCATCGCGATCGCGTTCGCGATCACCTGCATCGCCGTCGTGAGCGCGCTCGGATTCACGCTCTACACCGCCTCCGAGGAGCTGGAGGAAGAGCTGGTCGATCAGATCGTCTCGGAGGAAGTCGACTACCTGATGCAGCGCCATCGGGCCGATTCGTCGTATCAGCCCGTCGCCGGCCCCAACCTGCAGTATTACATTTTGCGCGCGCCCGCCGACACGGCGCGGTTGCCGGAGCCGCTGCGCGCTCTGCGTCCGGGCAACCACGAGGTGGGCAACGACGCGAGCGAACGGCACGTCGCCGTCCGCGAGTCGGGCGGCACCCGGTTTGTCGTGGTGTACGACACGGGGCCGCACGAACTGCGCGAACAGCAGTTCAGGCGCCTGCTGCTGCTGACGCTCGCCACGCTGTTCGTCGCTGCGTTCGTGATCGGCTACTGGCTCGCGGGCGTGCTGACGCGGCAGCTCACGGAACTCGCGCAACGCGTCTCGCAGCTCGCGCCGGATACGCCGCACGACCCCCTGGCCCGCGCCGATCAGGACCGGGAGGTCGCCGCGCTCGCCCGGGCGCTCGATG
>MEQT01000056.1 GCA_001770325.1 Betaproteobacteria bacterium RIFCSPLOWO2_02_64_14 | reverse complement strand
AGGAACTCGATGCGCTGGCTGTTCACAATCTGCCGCCGCGAGGCCCCGATGACCCGCATCAACGCCGCCTCGCGACGCCGTTCGTCCTCGGTCGAGACGAGCGCCGCGTACAGCACCAGCACCCCCGCCCCCAGGGCGAACAGGAACACGAAGCGCACGGCCAGTATGAGCTGGTCGATGACCTCGTTTGCCTGGCGCACGACCGCGCCGACGTCGACGATGGTGAGGTTGGGAAACCGCGCGGCAAGCCGCCCCATCAGCAGCTCCTGCGCCGGCTCGATGCGAAACGCGCAGATGAAACTCGCCGGAAACTTCTCCAGCAGCCACGGCGGCCCGATGACGAAGAAATTGACCTTCATCGAGTCCCAGCGCAGCCGCCGCAGGCTCGTGATGCGCGCGCTGAAGCTCTCGCCGCCCACGTTGTAGGTCAACGCGTCGCCCAGCCGCAGGCCGAGCGTCCTGGCGATGCCCTCTTCGACCGAAATCTCGGCACGCGCGCCGCCGGACGCGGCAAACCAGCTGCCCGCGGCAAGCGTGTTGTGTCCCGGCAACTCGGCCGCGTAGGAAAGATTGAACTCGCGCTCGATCAGCCGCCGCGCCCTGTCCTCAGGATAGTCGCCCGCCTGCACTTCCCGGCCATTCACCGCCGTGAGGCGCCCGCGCACCATCGGGTACAGGTCAGGAATCGCAACGCCGTTGTCGGAAAAGAACCGTTTCACCGAGGCGAGTTGATCCGCCTGGACACCCAGGATGAAACGATTCGGCGCGTCCGCCGGCGCCGCGCGGCGCCATGCATCGACCAGGTCGCGATGCGTCACCGTGAGCAGGAGCAGCGCGGTCAGACCCAGCGCAAGGCTGGCAACCTGCAGCGCATTCGCGCCCGCGCGGCGACGCAGATTCGCGAGCCCGTAGCGCAGCGCCGGACTGCCGCGCGCGAACAGGCTCACGGCGCCCGGGCCCGCAAGCCCCTTCAATGCGAGCCATGCGACACCGACGAACGCCGCCGCCGCGACCGAAAAGCCGCCCACGACATAGGCGCCGAGCTTGAGATCGCCGGCCTGCCACAGGAGCAATGCCGCGAGCGCGGCGAGTCCGCTACCATAGGCGAGCAGCACGGATTGGCGCAATGGTCCCGCCTCGCGCCGGATGACACGCACCGCCGGCACGCCGTTGAGCTGCAGCACCGGCGGGAGCGCGAAGCCGAGCAGGAGCACCAAACCGACCAGCAGCCCCTGCGCCGCAGGAAGCACGCCGGGGGCCGGCAACGGCGCACGGATCAAGCCGGCAAGCCAATGAGCGATAAGCGCCTGCGCCCCATAACCGAGCAGTGCCCCCGCGCCGCATGCGATAAGACCCAGGAGCAGAAACTCCGACCCATGGAGCGCGAGGAGACGCCCCTGCGTGGCGCCCAGGCAGCGCATCACGGCACAGCCATCGAGGTGGCGCTCGACGAAACGGCGCGTGCCGAGCGCGATCGCCACGCCGGCGAGTACTGCCGCGAGCAATGCGGCGAGTCCCAGAAAGCGCTGTGCCCGCTCCACCGCGGCGCGCACTTCGGGCCGCCCGCTCTCGAGGTTATCCACCCGCTGACCGCGCGCGAGGCGCGCTTTCGCCCAGGTCTCGAAGTCTGCGACCGCCACGCTGTCGCCCGACGCGTACAGGTAGTAGCGCACGCGACTCCCGGTGCGTATGAGACCGGTGGCGGCGACGTCGTCGGCGTGCATCATGAGGCGCGGCGCAAGATTGAAGAAGTTGGCGCTGCGTTCGGGTTCGAGAGTGAGGACCGCCGCGACGGTAAACTCGCTTTCGCCCAGCCGCACGCGCGTGCCCACCGGCGCGGCCAGTGTCGAGGTCAGCCGCTCGTCGAGCCACACTGTGCCGCGATCGGGCCCGGCGGCGGCCGGCTGGTCGGGCATATTGAGCCCGGGGGCGATGCGCAGTCTGCCCCGAAGCGGATAGTTCGGAGTGACTGCCTTGACGCCCGCAAGCTGGCTCGACTGGTCGCCGGCGCGCGCCGGCTGCATCATGCTGATGAAGTTGAGCGCCGCCGCGCGCTGCAGGCCGCGCCCGGCGATCTCCTCCGGCACCGTGGGCTGCCACGGGTGATCGGAGACGAGCACCAGGTCCGCGCCCAGCAATTGGTGCGCATCGCGCACCAGCGCGCGCCCCAGCCGGTCGGAAAAGAAGGCGACACTGGTGATGCTCGCAACCGCGATGGCGAGCGCGGCCGCGAGCAGCCGCACCTCGCCGCTGCGCCAGTCACGCGCCAGCATGCGCCAGGCCTGCGCCAACGTCGCCATGCTATCCCTGGACGCGCCCTGCCGCCAGCCGGATGATGCGGCGGCAGCGCCTTGCGAGTTGTTCGTCGTGAGTCACCATCACCAGCGTGGTGCCAAAGTCGTGGTTGAGCCCGAGCATGAGCTCGATGACGCCCGCGCCGGACGCCGCGTCCAGGCTGCCGGTCGGTTCGTCGGCAAGCAGCAGTTTCGGGCGCACCACGAACGCGCGCGCGAGCGCCACCCGTTGCTGCTCCCCACCGGAGAGATGCTTGGGATAATGATCGAGGCGCGCCGCGAGTCCGACGCGTGCGAGCATCGCCCGCGCCGCCTCTGGTGCGTCAGCGCGCCCGGCGAGTTCCAGCGGCAGCATCACGTTTTCCAGTGCGGTGAGCCCCCCGAGAAGCTGAAACGACTGGAACACGAATCCCACCATGCGCGCGCGCAGCCGCGCGCGGCCGTCCTCGTCGAGCGCGAACAGATCGTGGCCGTCGAGGTTCACCCGCCCGGCGCTCGGCGTGTCCAATCCGGCCAACAGTCCCAGCAACGTCGACTTGCCCGACCCGGAGGCGCCGACGATCGCCACCGCCTCGCCTGCATTCACCTCGAAACTCACGTCGCCCAGGATGGTCAATCGGGTATCGCCCGTGGCAACTTGCTTGGTCAGCGCGCTTACGCGCAAAATGGGCGCAACCGTCATGGATAACATGGAACGTTCATGTTCGTACGCTGGTTGATCGTGCTTTTGTTAGGCGCGCCGTCGCTTGCCGCGGCGGCGACCATCATGGTCTTCGGCGACAGCCTCTCAAGCGCCTATGGCCTGCAGCGCGATCAGGGCTGGACGACTCTGTTGCAGCAGCGGCTCACTGAAAAAAAGCTCGATTATAGGATAGCGAACGCCAGCATCAGCGGCGAGACCACTTTCGGCGGCCGCAACCGGATCGACGCCGCGCTCAAGACTCACCGGCCCTCGATCGTGATCATCGCGCTCGGCGGCAACGACGGACTGCGGGGGCTCGGCATCGACGCGATGCGCGCCAACCTGGAAGCGCTGGTGCGCGCAGGCCGCAAGAGCGGTGCGCGGGTACTCCTGGTCGGTATGCACATGCCACCGAACTTCGGCCCGGCGTACACGGAAAAGTTCCGGCAGACGTTCCGTGCCGTCGCAGCAAAGGAACGGGTGCCGCTGGTGCCGTTCCTGCTCGAGGGATTCTCGGAGCGGCAGGACCTGTTTCAGCCCGACGGCATACACCCCGCGGCCCCGGCGCAGGTGCTTGTGCTTGAAAACGTCTGGAAAGGGTTGCAGCCGCTGCTCAAAAAGCGGTGAACAGTGAACTGTGAACAGTGTCGTAGGTTGGGATAAGCGCAGCGCATCCCAACGATAACCGTGCACCCGGGATGTTGGGGTTCGCTTCGCTCACCACCAACCTACGCACCGGTCACCGGTCACGTCACAATGATGCGCGGCGCGCCGGCAACCAGCCGGCCGATTTCGGCGACGTGGCCGAAACCCTCGCGCCTGAACACCGCCAGCACTTCGGGCGCGGTGGCGGCATCGCACGCAACCAGCAGTCCCCCGCTGGTCTGGGGATCCGTGAGTATATTGCGGTGCCAGTCCGGCGCGCCGGCAGGTATCGCCACGTCACCCTGATAGCTCGCCCAGTTGCGTTCCGACGCCCCCGTCACGAAGCTCTGCGTCACGAGGTGGCGCGCTGCCGAAAGGATCGGGATCTGCTCGAACCGCAGTTCCGCCCCAAGCATCGAGCCGCGGCAGATCCCGAGCAGATGGCCAAGCAATCCGAATCCGGTGACGTCGGTCATCGCATGCACGCCTTCGATCTCGGCAAGCGTGATTCCCGGCGTATTCAGCTGTGTCGCAGTCTCCAGCATCTGTGCGTACGCATTCGGGGGCAATTCACCCTTTTTCAGCGCAGCACCCATGATCCCGATGCCGAGCCCCTTGCCGAGGATCAGAACGTCGCCGGCACGCGCGCGGTCATTGCGCTTCACCCGATCGGGATGGACCAGGCCCAGCGCGACCAGGCCATAGAACGGCTCGGGCGAATCGATCGAATGCCCGCCCGCGATCGGGATGCCTGCGACATCGCACACGGCATGCCCGCCGGCAACGATGCCCTGCATCGCTTCGCGCGGAAAGTCCTTCATAGGCACGCCAAGCAGCGCAAGCGCGAATATCGGCTTGCCGCCCATGGCGTAGACATCGGATATCGCATTGGTCGCGGCGATGCGGCCAAAATCGTACGGATCGTCCACGATCGGCAGGAAAAAATCGGTGGTGGCGACGACCGCCTGCTTGTCGTTCAGGCGGTAAACGGCTGCGTCGTCGCTCGTTTCCGTCCCGACCAGCAGGTCGGGAAAGGCGGACATGAGCGGCGACTGCCTGAGAATTTCCCCCAGCACCGCTGGAGGTAGCTTGCAGCCTCAACCGCCGCCGTGGGAGAAATGCGTCAGCCGGATCGGAACTGCGTCAGAAGGTTTGTTCATTTTTCCCGTACACTATGCGCCATGACGGCCCGGATGGATGCCACAATCGCGCGGTCCCAGGCGCCGCGTCACACCGCGCGTGACTCAACGCTCGTTACCGTAGCACAACTTGCCGAGTTTGACGAGTTCATCGATGTGCGATCCGAGAGCGAATTCGCCGAAGACCACATTCCCGGCGCGGTGAGTTGTCCGGTGTTGGACGACGCCGAGCGCGCACGCGTGGGCACGCTTTACAAACAGGTGTCGTCCTTTGCCGCAAAGAAGGTCGGCGCGGCCCTCGTCAGCGCCAACATCGCCCGCCATCTCGAACGGCGCTTCGGCGACCGCCCGCGTGAGTGGCGGCCGCTCGTGTACTGCTGGCGCGGGGGCAGCCGCAGCGACGCCATGGCGCACGTACTGCGGCAGGTGGGTTGGCGCGCAGGCCGGCTCGACGGCGGCTACCGTGCCTATCGCCGCGTGGTCATCGCCGATCTCGTCGGCGCGCCGGCCCGCTTCGAGTGGCGCAGCGTGTGCGGTGCGACCGGGTGCGGCAAGAGCCGCCTGCTGCGCGTGCTCGCAGCGAGCGGCGCACAGATGCTCGATCTCGAGGCTCTGGCCGCGCATCGCGGCTCGGTGCTCGGCAATCTGCCCGGGCGGCCACAGCCGTCCCAGAAAATGTTCGAAAGCCTGGTCCGGCACGCGCTGCGCGGTTTTTCCGCGGCGCGGGCGGTCTACGTGGAAGCTGAAAGCAGGAAAGTCGGAAATCTGCGCGTACCCGAGGCTCTCATCGCGCAGATGTGGCGCAGTCCCTGTATCGTGCTCGAAGCGCCGATTGCCGTGCGCATCGCGCAGTTGAAGGATGAGTACGTCCATTTCATTTCCGATCCCGCCGCGCTCGGCGCGCAGCTCGATTGCCTCGCCGGCCTGCATGGCCACGAAACGATCACAAAGTGGAAACGCATGACGCTCGCCGGCGACTGGGACGCGTTCATCGAGGACATGCTGGTACGACACTACGACCCCGCGTATCGCCGCTCCACGCTCAAGCACTATTCGGGTCTTTCCGCCGCACTGCGGCTCACTGCCAGCTCCGGGGACGACGCGGACTTCGAACGGCTCGCGCGGCAATGTGTCGCGGCAGAAATCGAGCGATGAGCGACGCGCGGGAAGGCTGCCGCTTGCGCCGCATGGACATTTGCGTCAAGATGGGCCGCATCGTTCAGTGCATCCCAAGACCTGTATGACGGGAAAACCCGCGCCGGATTTCGCGTTGCAGGCAACCGGCAACACGTCCTTTCGACTTTCCGGCGCACAAGGCAGACCGCTGGTCCTCTATTTCTATCCCAAGGACAACACCCCCGGCTGCACCGCCGAAGGTCAGCGCTTCCGGGACCTCCACCCGGAATTCGCCAAAGCCGGGTGCGCGGTCTACGGCATCTCCCGCGACAGCATCAAGTCGCACGAGAATTTCAAGGCGAAGATGCAGTTCCCCTTCGACCTGCTCTCCGATGCCGACGAGATTGCGTGCAAGCTCTACAGCGTCATCAAGATGAAGAACATGTACGGCAGGAAGGTGCGCGGCATCGAACGCAGCACGTTCGTGATCGACGCGCGCGGCATCGTGCGCCGGGAGTGGCGCGGCGTGAAGGTGCCGGGACACGTCGAGGAAGTGCTCGAATTCGTGAAAACACTGAAGTGAAGGGGGACCTGTGACTGGTATACCGGTCACAAGTCACCAGTCACACCCTATCAGTCACGCCTCAGGAACTTACATGACCCAGCGCCGGCCCGCGTCCATCGTTGCCAGTTTCCCGGCGCATGCCCGGTTGTTCGTGCTCGACACCAATGTGCTCATGCACGATCCCACCAGCCTCTTCCGGTTCGAGGAACACGACATCTACATTCCGATGGCCACCCTCGAGGAACTCGACCACAACAAGAAGGGCGTCTCCGAGGTCGCCCGCAACGCGCGCCAGGCGAGCCGCTACCTCGATGAACTCCTGAGCCGCACCGAACTGGGCATCGAGGAAGGGCTCGCGCTGGAAGAGCACGGCGACAAGCGCGCCACGGGGCGGCTGTTTCTGCAGACCGAAGCCATCAACGGCGACCTGCCGGCGGGCCTCGCCAGCGCCAAGGCCGACAACCAGGTCATCGGCGTCGTGAAACATCTTCAGGAGCGGCACCCCAAGCGCCAGGTGATCCTGGTGAGCAAGGACATCAACATGCGCATCAAGGCGCGTGCGCTGGGGCTCGCCGCCGAGGACTACTTCAACGACAAGGTGCTGGAGGACACCGATCTGCTCTACACCGGCTCGCTCGCGCTGCAACGCGACTTCTGGGACAAGCATGGGCGCGACATGGAATCGTGGCAGCAATCGGGACACACCTATTATCGCGTGCGGGGTCCGTCGTGTTCAGCGTTCCTCGTCAACCAGTTCGTATACCTGGAGGATGACAAGCCGTTTTACGCGCTGGTGAAGGAGACGGGCGGCAAGACCGCCATCCTCGAGACGTTGAAGGACTACACCCACCAGCGCCACAACGTGTGGGGAGTGGTTGCGCGCAACCGCGAGCAGAACTTCGCGTTGAACGTCCTGATGAACCCGGCGATCGACTTCGTGACGCTGCTGGGGCAGGCCGGCACGGGAAAGACGCTCCTTACGCTCGCCGCCGGTCTCATGCAGACGCTCGAGAACAAGACCTACACCGAGATCATCATCACGCGCGTCACGGTGCCGCTGGGCGAGGACATCGGTTTTCTGCCCGGTACCGAGGAGGAGAAGATGAACCCGTGGATGGGCGCACTGGAAGACAACCTCGACGTGCTCAACAAGAGCGACGACGAGGCCGGTGAATGGGGCCGGGCGGCGACCCGCGACCTGATCCGCTCGCGCATCAAGGTGAAATCGCTGAATTTCATGCGCGGGCGCACCTTCATCAACAAGTACCTCATCATCGATGAGGCGCAGAACCTCACGCCCAAGCAGATGAAGACGCTGATCACGCGAGCCGGCCCCGGTACCAAGGTGGTCTGCCTCGGCAACGTCGCGCAGATCGACACGCCCTATCTCACCGAGGGCAGCTCGGGGCTCACCTACGTGGTCGACCGGATGAAAGGCTGGGCGCACAGCGGCCACGTCACGCTCGCGCGCGGCGAGCGCTCGCGGCTCGCGGATTACGCGGCCGAAACCCTGTAACAAGAAGCGTTGGGGTTCGCGTCGCTCACCGCCAACCTACGGACCTGACGAGGGGCGAGTG
>MEQT01000055.1 GCA_001770325.1 Betaproteobacteria bacterium RIFCSPLOWO2_02_64_14 | reverse complement strand
CTGCGTCGGTTCGTTCTTCCGCGTTTTCCCTTTACGCTGATTTACAGTGCGACATCTGATGTGCTCCGTATCGAGGTGGTTGCACACCAAAGCCGCTTGCCAGGCTATTGGCGGACAAGAATTGACCGCTAACCACCGCATCGACACCGACCGCTGTGCGGCGGGTCATGCGGGACGTTATCTAATCATTGTCGCGCCCGCACGTCCTACGCGCTTACGTCGGACGACGCGAGACCTTTCAGAAGGCGCTCGACGGTCGCCTCCACGTGCAATCGGGCGGCTGCGGGATCGGGTGCCGTGGCTATCACTCGCGCTGCCGTGTTCAGCGCTCCGAGCAGCACCTGCGCCATCGTCTCCAGCGGCTGCTCGCGGACGATGCCGGCGGCCACCGCTTCCCCCAGGCGCCGTGAGAGCGTTGCGACTTCATGCTCCTGCGCGATGTTGCACCAGCTCTTCCACCCGAGGACGACCGGGGCCTCGATCACCAGAACGCGTGCGAGGTTTACGTCAAGACAGGCATCGAGGTACGCGTCGCACGTCGCGCGGAGCCGCTCTCCCGGGTCGGGGTAGGCCGCGGCAGCAGTCTCCAGTCTGGCGACGACCTCACGTTCCATGTCCTCGACAACTGCCTGATAGAGTTCCAGCTTGTTGGCGAAGTGGTGATAGAGGGCGCCCTTGGTCACCTTGGCGCGGCGCACTACCTCGTCGGTGCTCGCCTCGGCGTAGCCCTTTTGGGTAAAGAGCCGGCGGGCGTGGCGGAGAAGGGCGTTGCGGGTGCTTTCGGCCCGGGCAATGCGGGATGGCTTGACTTCCATACTGAGGGTATGTTAAACACATACTCTCGGTATGTCAAAACAGAAGGTGGGTCATGCCAAAATACATCATCGAGCGGGAACTGCCAGGCGCCGGGCGGCTGAGCCGGGATGAGCTGCGCGCGATGTCGCAGAAGTCCGTGGGGATCCTCCAGGATATGGGGCCCAGGATTCAGTGGGTGCAGAGTTACGTCACGGACGACAAGATCTACTGCGTCTACATCGCCCCGTCCGTCGAGCTGATCAAGGAACACGCTCGGTGCGGCGGCTTCCCGGCAAACCGGATCTCCCAGGTCCGGGCGCTCACCGACCCCACGACCGCCGAGGCGTAACACGCGTGGGCAGAACGACCACTGCCCGCGCTGCCGAACCCCTGTTGGCCTCTTGATGAAATGGAGACACCTTTGAAGCGGACGATTTGCGGACTGTCGGCATTTGCCGTGATGACCTGTTGGAGCGCGTCGCTATCCTGGGCACAGTCCGGCGACCGCAGGATGGTGAAGGCTGCCAAGTCGGTTTGTTTAATCGCAGGCCGGTTGTGGCGGATTTTCAAATTACGTTGAGGAGGATATCCGATGGCAGCATTACCCCAAGAAGCCATTCAGAAACTCAAAGGCAAGCTTAAGGGCCAAGTGTCGTTCCCTGGCGATGCGGGCTACGAGAAGGCCCGGATAATCTGGAACGCGATGATCGATCGGCACCCTGCTGGCATTATTCATTGCGCCACAGGTGATGACGTACCCCATGCCGTCCGCTTTGCGCGCGAGCATGGCCTCGAAGTATCGATACGTGGTGGCGGGCACAACATCGCGGGCAGCGCTGTCTGCGAAGGCGGCTGGATGATCGATCTTTCAGCCATGAATACCGTGCGCATCGATGCCGGGAAGAAGCGCGCATATGTGGGTCCCGGGGCAACGCTGGCGAATTTTGACCAGGCGGCACAAAAACATGGTCTGGCCACCCCGGTGGGGATCAATTCAACGACGGGGATTTCCGGTCTGACGTTGGGCGGCGGATTCGGCTGGCTGACGCGCAAGTACGGCATGACGATCGACAATCTCGTTTCGGCTGAAATGGTTACCGTGGAAGGAAATAAACTTCGGTTAAGCGAGTCCGAGAACGCGGATCTGTTCTGGGCGATTCGGGGCGGTGGCGGTAACTTCGGCGTCGTCACCGAGTATGAATTCAGACTTCATCCCGTGGGCCCTCAAATCCTGGCCGGTTTGATTGTGTTTCCGTTTGCGCAGGCGAAGCAGGTATTGCAGCAGTATCGAGCGTTTGCAGCATCGGCTCCTGAGGAACTCAACGTGTGGGTCGTGCTCCGCCAGGCGCCGCCTTTGCCATTTCTTCCCGCAGATGTGCATGGCAAGGAAGTGATCGTGTTACCGATTTTCTATGCCGGGGATGTTCAGGAGGGGGAGAAGCTCGTAGCGCCGCTGCGCCGGTTTGGCAATGCCTGCGGCGAGCACATCGGCGCCATGCCCTATGTGGACTGGCAGCAGGCGTTTGACCCCCTCCTTACGCCCGGCGCAAGGAACTACTGGAAGTCACACAACTTCACGGAGCTTCGAGACGAGGCACTCGACTCGATCATCGAGTTCGCCGGCAAGCTTCCCTCGCCGCAATGCGAAATTTTCATCGGCCTCATCGCGGGCGCAGCCAATCGCGTGCCGGGAGATGCCATGGCATATGCCCACCGTGACGCAAAATTCGTGCTGAACGTGCACGGGCGATGGGAAGAGAGGGCGCAAGACCAAGCCTGCATCGGATGGGCCCGCGCATTTTTCGAGGCGTCCAAGCCCTATGCATCGGCTGGCGCCTATGTGAACTTCATGACCGCAGACGAAACCGATCGGGTGGCAGCGGCTTATGGCGCGAACTACCCGCGGCTGGCTGGCCTGAAGAAAAAGCACGATCCGGCGAACTTTTTCCGTGTGAACCAGAACATTAGAGCATCATAAGAGCGTTAAGGAACCCCTGGTTAACCTGAAATTGTCATTGCGAGGAACGCCGTGACGAAGCAATCCCGTGGCACACGAGATCGCCACGTCGCCTTCGGCGCCTCGCGATGACAGTTTTTCAGAGCTTCCTTAAAGGGGAGCGCACACATTCTTGTCGATGAAAAGGGGTGCGTCCCATTAACTCACGTCGATGGTGACGCCGGGCCGCATCAGGTTGC
Organism: Betaproteobacteria bacterium RIFCSPLOWO2_02_64_14; assembly: GCA_001770325.1. Taxonomy (GTDB): domain Bacteria; phylum Pseudomonadota; class Gammaproteobacteria; order Burkholderiales; family SG8-41; genus DSOT01. The sequence continues at coordinate 12,249 of MEQT01000055.1, read as the reverse complement.
CGCGGTTCATCTTCTCGATCTGGGCCGTGGCCTCGGTGGAGATGCGGTCGAGTTCGAGCACGCTTTCCGCCATTTGCGGCAGGGCGTTGTTGCGGAAGGTGGCGATGTCGTCCATCGCGATCTTGATGTCGGCGAAGGCCTGCTTCAACTTGTCGATATCGATCATCGCGGTGCTTGCCTGCTTGTGGATCTGCGCGCCCTGGGTTTTCAGGCGCTCGGCGGTGCCGGCGATGAGGTCTCCGGTGGTCTTGTTGACCGACTCGACTTTCTCCAGCACGTTCTTCTGATTCGCGAGCGCGATGGCAAGGGAGGCGCCGACGTTCAACGCCGACACCGTGACGTGCAGGGTGCGGTTGACGCCGCGCACCAGTTCCTTGTTGTTGCGGATGATGGCCTCGGTTACGAGCACCCCCTGCTGGTTGACCACGAGCTGCTGCTGGAGATCGATGATGCGCTGGCGCAGCGGGAACAGCAGCTCTTCGCTCACGAACTTGTGCTGTTCCGAGCCCGGAGTCATCTCCTTGACCTTGGCGTCGAGCTTCTGGTCGATGCGCATCGCCAGCTTGACCGCCTTCTCCAGCTTCAGGGTCAGCTCGTGCATGGCCTTCTGGTCGTCGACCAGGTTGACGTTGTCCCGGTTCAACTGGTCGCGTCCGATTTCGAGCGAGCGCACGATCGCCGCGATCACGGTCTGCGCGCTCTCGTACTTGGTGAAGTAGCGCTTGAGCGGCGTGCCGACGCCCGGCAGCAGACCCACCATCCGCGAGAACCAGCCCGCGTCGAGATCGAAGCGGGCGGGATCGAGATCCTCGACCTGCAGCTTCAGATCGACGAGGGAATTCGCGACTTCGCCGCCGTCGCCCTCGTCCTTGGCGATCTTGCCGATCTGCTGCTTGAGGATTTCGCTTTTCTTCGCGGCCTGCTTCTGCAGCTCGATGCCCATGCTCTCGGCGGCGGTCGCGTAATCCTTGCGCGCCTTGAAGTCCTTGGGATCGATGGCGAGCAGTGCAGTCACGAACTGGTCGGCTTTGCCGTCGAGTTCGCGGTCTTCGGCGGTGCTGGGCGCCGCGGCAGGGACGGCGGTGCCGAGATCCCGCTTGATCTCCTCCATGGTTGCGACCTGGAGCGGGGCGGTGGCGGCCTGCGCCGTTGGGGTTCCGTTGCTCATGTTCCCTCCTTTAATTGGATGGCATCAGAAAAAATCTCCCTCACCCCAACCCTCTCCCGGGGGGAGAGGGAGACGAAGCGTTTCTCCCGGGGGGAGAGGGGGCTGAAGTTTCTCTCCCGGGGGAAGAGGGCGATGACGACTCGGCACCAGAAACGGCGTGGCCGTCTTCTTCCGGAGTCAGGGTCTGGAATGCGTCGGGATGCTCCAGGTTGAAATCGCGTACGTGCCGCAGGTAGGCGGGGTCGAAGCCCTCGTGCCGGATCTGCATCACCAGTTCGGTGAATTCGGGCGCCGACTTGGCCACGGTCGGCATGGCGCGGCGGGGCAGCGCATGATCGGCCACGATCTTCGCCCCTCGGGCGGGGCCCGCGGCCGGGCCGCGGTCATCGGTGTAGTACTGCGACAGCACCAGCACGCGGGTGCCGAGGTAAACCGCTTCTTCGAGATCGTGGGTGACGAAGAACACGGTCATGCCGTATGCCTCCCACAGCTCCAGCAGCAGCACCTGCATGTCCTCGCGCACGCCGGCGTCGAGCGCGCCGAACGGCTCGTCCATCAGCACGATCCGCGGCCGCTTGATGAGGGTCTGCGCGATTGCGACACGCTGCTGCATGCCGCCAGAGAGCTCGTTCGGATACTTGCCGGCGTGCTCGGCAATGCGCGCGCGCGTCAGGAGTTCCATCGCTTCGTCGCGGTGCGCCTCGATCGCCGACCGGCGGCGGTAGAAGGGGTACTCGAGAATCTTGCCCAGAAGCACGTTCTCCAGCGCCGTGAGATGGGGGTACAGGGAATACTTCTGGTAGACAATGCCCCGGCTCGCGTCGGGCAGCGCGACCGGCTCGCCATCGATCATGACGTCTCCGGCGCTTGTCTGCTCCTGGCCCACGACAATGCGCAGCAGCGTGGATTTCCCACAGCCGCTCGGTCCGACGACGATGCACAGCTCGCCTTTCGTGACCGACAGGTCGATGTTGTCGAGCACCGTGCGCCCGCCGTAGCGCTTGTACACATTCTCGATGTGCAGGCGCGGCGCGGTGGACTTGTCGTTCGCGGCAGACATCAGCCTTGATACCAGCGGTAGCGCCGTTGCAGGATCTGCCTCAGCGACCAGTCAAAGAAAAATCCGAGAAACGTGATCCATAGCACGTACGGGATGATCACGTCCATCGCAAGGTAGCGCCGCACCAGGAAGATGCGATAACCGAGACCGTCGATCGACGCGATGGCCTCGGCCGCGATCAGGAACAGCCATCCGCCTCCGAGTGAGAGTCTCACCGTCTCGATCAGCCGCGGCATGACCTGCGGCAGCACCACCCGGTAGACGAGTTGGAGTTCCCGTGCGCCAAGCGTAAGGGCTTTGGTCAACTGTTCCTGCGGCATGGCCTTGACCGATCCGTAGATGTCCCGGGTGATGAGGGGAAACGTGCCGAGGAAGATCAGCATCACCTTGGCGAGCTCATCGACGCCGAAGCTGATGAAGATGATCGGCAGGATGGCGAGCGGCGGGATGATCGAGATGAAGGTGACCATGGCGATCAATGTGATCCCCATGCCGGGGAAGAGCGCCATGTTCATGCCGAGCAGCAGACCCACCACCGCGGAGAGGCCGATGCCTATGGTGAGACGCTGCAGACTCGAGAGCGTGTCCTGCAGCATGACGAACTCGCCGCTGCGCTCGTCCCGCGTGAAGGCGAGCCGGTCCACGGCGTCCACCATCTGCCCGACCGACGGGAGAATCTTGTCGTCGGGGTTGTCCTTGAGGCGGAAGTGCGAAGCCGTGAGATACACGGCGACAAGAAGCACGAACGGCGCCAGCGCCAGCACCCACCGCATGCGCGGGGAAGGGGAGGCGTGTACGCCGAAAAAGCCGGGCAGCCGCATCGTCTAATTATGGAACCGCCGATGAACGCCGATGAACGCCGATAAGAGCTTTGGGTGCAAACTGTTCTTGCGTTTCTTGCGTTGTTCCGCGCCCGCGTTGCGGATGGAATCGCTTCGGAAATCAGGTTTCGAATTCATCGGCGTCTATCGGCGTTCATCGGCGGCTAACGGTTCTCTGGCCTATAGTTTTCCGTCGGCAGCGAGCTGCATGTAGGTGGCGTCGAAACGCAGTTTCACGTTCTTCGGATTGCCGAGCGTGCTGCCATCGGGGAAGCTGATGCCCACCGCGTCCTTGGTGCGGGCACCCTGCCCGAACAGGCCCTTGTCGAACGAGAAGGTGCGCACGAACTCCATGGTTTCCCTGAGTTTGGGGCTCTTCGTGAACTTCGCCGCCTCGGCGGCCTTGTAGAACATCGCTGTAGCCTTGAGTTGCGCCTCGAATTCGGCGACCGTGCCGCCTGCTTTCGCGGCCATTAACGCGATGGCGTCCTTTGCCGGTTTCCCGGAGCCGGACATGGCGGCCATGGTCTCATACCACGCGCCGGTCAACGCCTTCTTCAGCGCGTCGGGTGCGTCGGTGCGGATCACCATCATGTCGATGATCTCGCCGGGAGTCTTGGACGAGTCGAACACCATCGACACGCCCTTGCCGCTACGCACCTTGAGCAGTATCGGGTTCCAGGTGACGGCCGCGCCGGTTTTCTCGGCGAGAAACAGCGCACCGATATCGGCGTCGCTGGTGTTGACCAGCGTCACGTCCTTCTCCGTCATGCCGTTCATGGTCAGCGCGCGCGATAGGAGATAGTGCGAAACCGATAGTTGCACCAGTTTCACTTTCTTCCCCTTCAGGTCCTTCACCGTCTTCCCGTTTTTGATCACGATGCCGTCGTTGCCGTTCGAGAAGTCGCCGACGATGAGCGCAGTGCTGTCCACGCCGCCGACGGCGGGAATGGTGAGCGCATCCATGTTGGTCATCGCGCACGCCTGGTACTTGCCTGCGGTGTACAGATTGACCGACTCGACGTAGTCGTTGACGAGTGCCAGGCGGATGCCGATTCCGTACTTGGCGCCCCACTTCTTCAGGAGGCCTTTTTCGTCGGCGTAGGCCCACGGTTCCCATCCGGTGTAGTGCGACCAGCAGACGTCATAGGTCTTGCCCGGGGCGGACTGGGCGAATGCGGCCGGCGTCGCGACCGCGGCGATCAGGGAGAGCAGGGATATGAGCTTGCGCATGGCGTGTCCTCGTCTGGTGTGTGGATTTAACAATAGGCCGTACGGCCCCATTTAACCTGAAAGTTTCTGCGCCCGCTGCGCGAGCGTTTCGAGTTCGCGCATTGCGCTGTCGAGGTCTACGGAAGTCTGCGCTTTCGCTCCCTTGACCGCCGCGATCGCCGCGTTGACGCGGTCGAACTCGGTGATGGCATTCTCGTTGAACGTGAGCAGCGTGTTGACCGCGTCGAGCTGGGAGCTGCGCAGCGCCATGCGTTCCTTGAGCGTGCGCAGTTCCTCCTCGTCGGCCGGCGCCACTGCCTTCTGCCTGCGCGTCGCGTTCACGCGCTCGTCGTAATACTTCGGGTCTATCGCGCATGCGCTGTGCATCCGGGACACGATGCTGTCGAGCGTGTCGAGCACTGCGAGAAACGCCTGTTCACCGGCGACGAAGTAGCGGCTGTAGGTGAGCTCGGTGGGTTCGAACTTCGAGGCGAGAAGCGTCTGCATGGTCTCGAAGCGCTTTTGCACCATGTCGAGCTGCTTGAACGCCTGATCCCCGTAGCCCCTGCATCCTTCGAACTCCGCGCCTTTTTTCACCCGCGCCTCGAGGTCCGCAAGCATCTCGGCGCGCTTGGCGCTCAACTGCTCGTGCAGTTCCCGGAAGTGCTGCGCCGCCACCGAATCCGGCCGCATGAGCACCTGGGTGGCGAGATGGCCGAGGCCGACTCCCAGCCCGGCCACCGCTGCGGCGACCGCCACCGTAACCGGCCCGAAGAGCCCGATTCCGACTGCCCCGAGTACGCCGATCGCCGTGGGGTACAGCGTCATCGGGTGCTGGAGCGTCCGCGAGAGCACCACGCGCTTGATATTGCCCGGTTTCTCGGCCATCAGTAAGCTTCGGATGCCAGGTAAAGTTCGACCCGCGGCAGGCGGTACTGATACGCCCGGTCGCTCTCGCCATCCGCCTGCTTCAGCGGCCGCTCGCCGCCGTAGCCCACGGCGCGCAGGCGAGCGTCGTCAATGTTGTGGGTGACCGCGAGATAGCGTTTCACCGCGTCGGCGCGCTCGATCGACAGCTCGCGATTGGACGCCGGGTCCCCGCGCGTTCCGGTGTGGCCGCGCACCACGACCCGGAAGTTCGGGTAATGCGCCAGGTTCTGCGCCGCATTGTCGAGTTCAACCTTGCCGTCGTGGCTCAGCTCCGAGGTGCCGCTCTGGAAGGTGATGGGCCTCACCTTCAGCGTTCCCACTTCGGTGAGCTTGTCCCACTGCGCGTCGCTCAACGCGGCAAAGGTGCGCGGGCCGGACGCCTGTCCCGGCGCCGCATCGGCCCCGGCCAGTCCGGTGGTGTAGAGATCCTCGATATACAGGCGGTGCTGCAGCCGGTAGGGATCGCGCTCGGGCATGGGGTTTTCGCGGAAATCGCCGCTGTCGACCAGGATCTGCGCTGTCGCCTCCAGCGTTTCGATCAGCGCCTCGGCGCCCGAACGTCCGCTGGTGCCGATGCCGAACCAGTCGCGCCCGTTGTCGGCGAGCGTCATCCAGCGCACGCCCTTGAGCATCGCCGCCACCTGCTGGTCATTCATGCGGGTTGCGCTCTTCACCTCGGCGGCGAGCGCATCCGGGTTGTCCCGGAAATGCCTGAGCACGCGGAAGTAGTTCGACAGCAGGAGCTTCACGACATCGGGATCGGCGCGCGAGAAGTCGCGGTTGACGGTCAGCACGTCGACGATGAGCCGGCGCGTGTTCTCCGTGCCGAGTATGCGGTGGATGCCGGCTTCGCCCAACGCCCGCGATACATCGGGTTCCCACAGCACGGCGGCATCCACCTTGCGCTCGCGCAACTGCTTGAGCGCCTCCGCCGAATCTTTCACGGCGACGCGCCAGGCGCCCTGGCGGTTGCGCAGCGGCGGAACGTCGAAGTGCACGGCGACCGACTTGAGCAGATGCTCGCTGGGAGAGCCGGCGGTGAAAGCGATCTTGTAGTCGGTCTTGGTCTTGAGATCATCGAGGCTCGCGAGGCGATCCTTGCGCGCGACGAGCGCGTCGCCGCCGCTCGACTCGTCTATCACCATGATGATGGAACCCGGGAACTTTTCCTTGCCGCCATGCAGCAGAAAGGCATCGACGGTGGTCACGGCGAATTCGAGTTCACCCTGGCGCAGGCGCTTCATGCGCGCGGGGTAATCCGCGCTGTCGTCGTTGCATTGCACGCGCACGCCGGCGCCGTGCATGCGCGTCCTCAGTTCCTTGCTGCAAAGAGGCAGGTAACCCACCCAGTTGTCCACGCCTATCCTCAGAGTCCTGGTCACGCCGCTTGCGTCCGAAGTACTGCGCTCGGCCCGCTCGGCGAACCAGTTGCGGGCGAAGTATCCGCCGATGAGCAGGATGACGCCGAGTGCAAGTATCGCGATGAAAGCCTTGACGTTCGGGTTCATCGAGTGCCGGTGAACCGGTCGGCCGTGAATTTGGGAGCCTCGGCGAGCGCCGCCTCGAGCCCGCGCTCGAGATCCGCGCGGTCATTGGCCGCCTTGTACACGGTCCGCCCCGCCTGGTTCAACGAGTGATTGGAGCTGATGCAGAAGCCGATGGTGTGAACGATGATGGGCGAGCGGGCCAGCATGTCGTTCACTTCCTGCCGCGGGTCCTGACCCGAGCTCGCTTCGCCGTCGGTGACCACCACCAGGTTGTATTCGCCGTAGCCGAGCTGGCGGCGCCCCTGTTCTTCCAGGCGCAGGCGCGCGAGCGCTATCGCGCCGCGCAACGGCGTGCCTCCCGAGGGATTGGTCGCCAGCACCTGCTGCATGAATGCCTGGCGGTTGTCGGTGGCGAGCGCCACGCGTTCGGATACGCCGCGCCTGTCGAATACCAGCAGGCCGAGATTGACGTTGCGCGGCACCGCCTTCGAGAAGACTTCGAGCGCGGCCTTGGCCTGGTCGATCTTCCTGCCGTCGCCCTTGCAGGCGCGCTCGTTCATGCTGCCGGAGCCGTCCAGCACCACGTAGAAATTGCGCGTGACGGGGTCGGGCGCCATCCGGTCGAACTTGCCGGGCGGGGGCCACTGCAGCCCCGCAGCAGCGACTTCCACGCTGGCGACGATCAGGACACTCGCCGCGAGCCCTAGTGCGCGGCGCAGCGAGGCGCAAAAAGCAGGGCCGCTCGAAGTGATGAAATAAGGCTGCATCAGACGCCTCCCTTTCAATTTGCGGTGGCGTACCAAGGCGGGACGAAAGTCCCGTTCACACCGTCGTGTTGCATATTTCGCGCCGGTCTTACGTTAGGAATGTGTCGCCACGAAGACCGACAGATTCCTAGTTGGGTTTGAAGACATTTTCCTCTGCCTCCACCTGGATGATGCGGAATTCGACGCGCATGTTGGCGAGCCATTGCGCTTCCGTCGCCGGAGCGCAGGGGTCGGTGCCGCACATGCCGTTCCTCGGACGGTCGATGCCGTGCCCGACCACCGCGAACTGCGAAGGATCGAGGCGTACGCCTTTCTGTTTCGCGTATTCGACCACGCTGTCGCGCACCGCGTTGGCCCGCGTCAGGCTGAGATTCTTGGCGGACTGGCGTATGCGGCTCAGGACCAGTTCGGTTTCCCCCTGTTTCTTGGTGCGCACGTAGGCGAGCGGATCGGCGTGGCCCTCGACGGTGATCACCGCGCCGCCGTAGGTCGCGGCGAGATTGATCGCGCGCTCGAACTCCTTGCCGTACTGCCCCGCCGAGAAGCTGTTCTGGTTCGGCTTGAACTGCACGGCAAAATTGAAGAGTTGCCCTTCGCCAAGCTGGTCCTTCTGTGCCCGCCGCGTGACCACCTGGCTCACGGCCGGCGCGTCGAATCGCGGCGCTTCCACGCCCGCCGTGTTGGCGAGGCCCGCCTTGAAAGCATTGTAGTTCCAGCGCGCGTGGGCGTAGGAGGTCGGTTTGGTGCGCAGGCCGGCCGCGACCAGCGCTTCGTCGATTTCGGTGCCCAGCGCATCGAAGCGGCGGGGGTTCTTCGGATCGCCGAAAAATGCGACGTTGCCGCGCCAACCGGCGAAATTCGCATCGGCATACATGCCCTCGGTGTCCTGCACCGCGTCGGCGCTGTCGAGCAGCAGTTTGGCTGCTGCGGAAATCATCGCGCGGTACTCGGGCGTGCCTTTCTTTTTCACGAGGGCGGCAAGCTGTTCTTCGGCGAGCATCAGGGTGCGCACCAGGGACTCGATGCGCGGGCGGTGCGCCTGGAAGAAATCCGAGCGCACCGCGTACACGTCGGAAATGATGCGGTTGGCGGTCTTGGTCGAAAGCAGGATGCGCGCGCCTTTCACCGAATCCTCGGCGCCGGTCCCGACCTTGCCTCCGGAGGTGAGCGCGAGCGCATCCGGGATGATGACCATCGCCGCGTCGATGTCGGCCTGGGCGAACGCCGCGCGGGGTGATTCCTGCGTGCCGGTGAGGTCCTTCACCCATCGCAGTTTCACGTCCTTTAACGACATGCCGGCGTCACGCAGCACTTTCGCGAGGTAGTCGACGTGCGGCCCGTACGCCTGCAGCGCGATGCTCTTCCCGCGCAGCTCCTGCGGCCGGCGGACGTTGCCTTTGACCACCAGCGCATCACCACCCGCCGACCAGGTGAGCTGGTAGATGACGACCATCCTGGTGCGCGGATCGCGATCGGTCACTTCCGCGACCTGGCCGAGCATCCCCATGGTTCCCCGCAGGAACGGCGAGCGGCACGCGAGGTAGTTGTCGAGCTGGCGTGAGAGCACGTCCTCTCGCGCGAGCCGGACCTTCAGGTTGGATTTGGCAAAGAGACTGTTCCGCGCGGTTTCGACCTGGTTGCCATTGGCGTAGATCGTGGCGATATCGCCGCCCCAGGTGATGAGCGGCAGGGGCAGCACATCGTGCGCCGGGCACGCGGCCACCGCGCTTTTGGCAACCTGGGTGAGCGGAGGTGCGTCGACGAACTTGGCCGCAGCAAGAATTGAGCCGGGCACTGCCATCGCGCCGCTCAGCAGCAGCGCAGCAAAGTGAGCTCTCATGAACTGACTCCCGTAAAGTCGCCTCGTGGCCGATGTCGACAGGACGGGCGGCACTCCCTCCGGCGGGCCGCCCGGCAGTCTCAGTCCGCTCCTCGCGGCGCGGTGCGGAATGCCGTAGCATAATACGACAAAACAACCGGCACGTAACCACTGCGCGGCGAGCCGTGGGGATGGGCGTGACCTGGAGTTCTCATGTCGGAAACGCTCAGTGACGCGATCGAACGCGACGATCTGGCGCAGGCGCGGCGCCTGTTGCTCGCCGGCTCGGATCCGGATGCGATGGTGATCGACGATTACACCCCGCTCGGCTACTGCGCCACCACCGGTCGCACCGAGTTCGTGGCGCTCCTGCTCGAATTCGGTGCAAATCCCGCGTACCGCGACCGCCAGGGGCGTTCCGCGGCCGACTACGCGCTGGCGCGCGGACATCACGGAATCGTGAGGATGCTCACGGAGGCGCAGCGCGGTACCGGTGCGCGAGCCGGATCATCCCAGGTGACCCAGACCGACGTTGGCCTCTTGCGCAGCATCTGGGGCGCCGAGATCGCGCAACAGGTGGCACGGCATTTTCGCGACGACACCGGTACGCAGGCACCAATGCCTCGCGCCACGTCCATCCGTCCGCCGCAGCAGCAGAACGAATCTGAGCCCGCGCAGCCTTCGCCCCCGCCACGGGCTCCAGTCAAGGAAATCGATCTCAATGCGCTGGTCGGCCAGAAGGCCGCAAAGGCGGGGATCGCGCAGGTGATCGCGCTCGCCAGGGTCAACGCGGAGCGCCGCACGCGCGGCCTGCCCGCGCACCAGGTGACGCTGCACGCGGTATTTTCCGGAAGCCCCGGTACCGGCAAGACCACTTTTGCGCGCTATTACGCGCAGGAAATCCGCAAGCTCGGCATCCTCAGCAAAGGCCACCTGGTGGAGGTTTCGCGGCAGGAACTCGTCGCCGAGTACGCCGGCCAGACCGCGGTCAAGACCGGAAAAGTCGTGGAGAGCGCCAAGGGCGGCGTGCTCTTTATCGACGAAGCATACAGCCTGAAGCACGCCAAGGACGACGCATTCGGGCAGGAGGCGATCGACACGATGTTGAAGATGATGGAGGACATGCGCGAAGACCTGATCGTGATACTCGCCGGCTACACCGACGAGATGCGCGAGTTCCTGCATCTCAATCCCGGGCTGAAGAGCCGCGTCCCCAATCATTTGTTCTTCGAGGACTTCACACAGGCGGAACTGGCCGCCATCTTCGATGACATGTGCAGGAAGTCCGGCATACTGGTTTCACCCGACAATCGCCAGCTCGCGATCGCCGAGATCATGAAGCGCCGCAAGGGCCGCTATTTCGGAAACGCGCGCGAGGTGCGCAATTTGTTCGAGCGGGCGCTAGCCCAGCAGAGCGCGCGGCTGAGCATGCGTGATTTGAAATCCCTCACCCAGGAGGAGCTCAACACTTTCGTCACTGCAGACTTGACCGAGGATCCCGAGGACTACGTTGCGGCACCCGCAGGCGACAAACCGGTGCAGGATGCGAGGAGGCCCATGGAGCGCCTGGAGGCGCTGCACGGACTGGCAGGCGTGAAGCGCGCGATACGCGAAATTGCCGACTACTACAGCATCCGCCGCCTGCGGGGAGAGGGCGCCGCGAGCCAGGACGTGGGCCTGCACATGGTGTTCACCGGAAATCCGGGTACCGGCAAGACAACGGTGGCGCGGTTGCTGGGCGCCATCTACCGCGAGCTTGAAATCCTGCCCACAGGTCATCTGATCGAAGCCGACCGCAGCGCGCTGGTCGGTGAATACCTCGGGCAGACGGCGATCAAGACGCGCGAGCGGGTGGAAGCAGCGCTGGGGGGCGTGCTCTTCGTGGACGAAGCGTACGCACTGTCGCAGGACATACGCGGTGGCGATTCCTACGGCCAGGAAGCGATCAATTCGCTGGTGAAGCTCATGGACGATCAACGCGACAGTTTCGCGGTGGTGCTCGCCGGTTACCCGGCGCCGATGGAGGGGTTTCTGGACACCAATCCAGGCCTGCGTTCGCGCGTCTCGCGCACGCTCGTATTCGAGGATTACACGGATGAAGAACTGGCAAAGATCGCACACGACTTTGTCGCGCAGAATGGCTATCAACTCGACGAAAACGCGGCGAAGAAGCTGCCGTCGGTCATCGCCGCCCTGCGCACGGCGGAAGGGCGCAATTTCGGCAATGCGCGCAGCGTCCGGGGGCTGCTCGAAGGCGCCTACAAGGCGCAGGCGAGCCGGCTGATGCGCGCCGGAAAACCCGAGACGCTCGACAAGGGTGAACTCTCGCGCCTCGCCGCCGAGGATCTGGGCGACCCCTCGACGCCGGGAAGCGCATGACGAGTCTTCCGATCCTGGAGCGACCCCCTGCCTTCGCTGCAGCGCAATGACGCAATTCCGCCTGATGTCGTAATCGACATCCTGGTGCAACATCCACCGAGGATAAGGCGGTTTAGATCCTTGATCTTGGCCTAGGAGCGGCAGTCCACGGGCAGGTGCGAGGGCGGCAGATTGGTGGCGTTCTGGCCCATTACCTTCATCTTCTCGGGAGCGGACGCGTTGCCGCAAAGCCACGCGATGGGTACCACAGGATGACCCGGCACGACGGCGGGGCGCAGGCTCAGCATCTTGCCGGCAAGAAACTTGTTGGTGCGGTTCCCGAATGTGATGTCGATCGCACCGTCGCGCACGTTCACTTCGCTCACGTAGTTGCCGATGATCAGCTTGCCGTCGGGCAGCCCAACTGTCCCGTTATCGCGCGGCATGACGCGATTGCGCGAGTAGTGGGCGGCGATCGACTGCTTCACGAATTCGGCGAGCGCCATGCCTTCACTCACTTGCGCCCGGATCACGCGATCCTGATAGGAGGGCAGGGCGAGCGTGGACAGGATGCCGATGATCGCGATCACGATCATGAGTTCGATGAGTGTGAATCCTGACTGATTG
>MEQT01000054.1 GCA_001770325.1 Betaproteobacteria bacterium RIFCSPLOWO2_02_64_14 | reverse complement strand
CGGCAGGTAAAACTCGATGCCGGGAGCCGGGATGCCTTTGCTCACGTCCTTGTAGACGCGGCTCTTTGACGGATCGCCTTCGAATTTTTCGCGGAAATTGCGGCGGAACCGGGTTTGCGCGTCGTCGTCGAGCGGGAACTCACGCGCCGGCAGAAGGCGGACGTCGTTTACCTTGTAGATCGAGCGTTGGGTGTCGACATCGAAGGTGCGGATGGTGTCGATCTGGTCGTCGAGCAGATCGATGCGGTAGGGCAGTGCGCTGCCCATCGGGAAAAGATCGATCAGTCCGCCACGGAAGCAGTATTCACCGGGCGCGATCACCTGTGTCACGTGGGTGTAGCCGGCGAGCGTCAACTGCTCGCGGAGCTTCTGCCCGAGGAGCGTGTCGCCCTGCCGGAAGAAAAAAGTGCTGGCCGCGAGATATTCGACGGGAGCAAGGCGTTGGAGCGCAGTGGAGACGGGGACCAGCGCAACGTCGAAATCCCCGCGCACGAGCTGGTAGAGGGTCGCCAGGCGTTCCGACACCAGGTCGTGGTGCGGCGAGAAATGATCGTAGGGCAGTGTTTCCCAGTCCGGGAAGAGATGCGTGCGCAGCGCCGGGGCAAAGAACGGGATTTCCACGAGCAGGCGTTGCGCGTCGCCGGCGGTTTCGGTGACCACGAGCAGTGGGCGTGCGCGCAGGGCGAGTTCGGCCACCCCGAGCGCATCGCTCGAGCCGTGATACGCGCCGGCGCGCACGCGCTCACCAGGCGCCGGAACCGGGATCCCAAACATCGGCGCAAAAGGCCGCTATTATACCGGCGATAACCCGCGCCCCGATCCTGCCACCCCATGAAGCGGAGCCGCGTCTGATGACGGCCAGCCAGGCAATCCGTCGCCACCAGGCCCGGCTTGCGCGGTGCGCGCGCTGCCCCAAGATGATCGGACGTCCCGTCATGGGAGCACCCGTGGCGTCGCCGGTGATGCTGGTCGGCCAGGCGCCGGGATCAAAGGAAGTCGACATCCGCAAGCCCTTCGCGTGGACGGCGGGCAAGACGATGTTCGGCTGGTTCTACGGCCTCGGTCTTGATGAAGCCGCATTCCGTTCCCGCGTCTACATGGCGGCGGTGTGCCGCTGTTTCCCCGGTAAGAATCCCGGCGGCGGGGATCGGGTGCCAGATGCAACAGAGATCAGGAATTGTTCGAGCTGGCTGGAAGCCGAATTACGCCTGCTCAAGCCGCAACTCGTGATTCCGGTGGGCAGGCTCGCCATCGCGCAGTTCCTGGCTGCGGAGCGGCTCGCTTCCGTGGTGGGGCAAAAGCACGCGGTCCGCGCGCATGGGTTCGAGACCGATTTGATACCGTTGCCGCATCCTTCGGGCGCATCGGTATGGCACCGCGTGGAGCCTGGCAGGACGCTGTTGGCCAAGGCGCTTGAACTGATCGGCTCGCATCCGGCGTGGCGCAGCCTCTTGCCCGGGCAAGGCACTCGTGAAACGCGGCCGCGCGGTCAAGCCGCGCGGTGAATCGCGACCGGAATGCGGCGGGGGCCGAAGGCGCGCTTGAAGGTTTCGAAGCGGCCGGCGATCGCGGTGCCGCAATCGGGGCACTTGCCGTCGGGCGTGATGCGATACTCGTCGATGCGGTACCAGTCGCGTATCACGAGCGCGCTCTTGCAGGCGGGACAATAGGTCGAACCGCCTCTTTCGTCATGGACGTTTCCCGTGTAGACGTAGTGCAGGCCTTCGGCAAGCGCGATCTCGCGCGCCCGGGTGAGCGTCGCCGGCGGGGTGCGCGGCAGATCGGTCATTTTGTAATCCGGATGAAACGCCGTGAAGTGCAGCGGCACGTCGGGGCCGAGTTCCTTCATGATCCATTTACACTCGGCGGTGAGCTCCTCGACTGAATCGTTCTTGCCGGGAATCAGCAGTGTCGTGATCTCGAACCAGCAGTCGGTCTCGTGCTTGAGATAGACCAGCGTTTCCAGCACGGGTTTAAGGCGAGCGCCGCACAGCTTGACGTAGAAGTCGTCGGTGAACGCCTTGAGATCGACGTTGGCCGCGTCCATTTTTGCGTAAAACTCGCGCCGCGGCGCGTCGTGGATATAGCCGGCGGTGACGGCGACGGTCTTGATTCCGCGCTCATGGCAGGCGTCGGCCACGTCCATGGCGTACTCGGCGAAGATCACCGGATCGTTGTAGGTGAATGCGACGCTTCTGGAGGCGCCTGCGGCGGCCGCGCGGGCAATTTCCCCGGGGGATGCCGAGTCGGCAAGCGTATCCATCTCCCGCGACTTCGAGATGTCCCAGTTCTGGCAGAACTTGCAGGCAAGGTTGCAACCGGCGGTGCCAAAGGAAAGGACACTCGAGCCGGGATAGAAATGGTTGAGCGGTTTCTTTTCGATCGGGTCGATGCAGAATCCCGAGGAGCGCCCGTAGGTGGTGAGCATCATTCTGTCACCCACGCGCTGGCGCACGAAACACGCGCCGCGCTGGCCTTCATGCAGGCGGCAGTCGCGCGGGCACAGGTCGCACTGCATGCGGCCATCCGGCAGCATGTGCCACCACCGTCCCGGATATTCGTGCGTTGCACTCATTACTCGTCTGTCTCGCGCCACTTAGTCACCACGTAGCGCGCGAGCTTGACTTCGGCGTCCCAGAAATCCGGCGGCAGCCCCGCTTTGTGCTTGAGGTGCGCGACAAACTCGGCCGCGTCACGGTAGGTGTCCCACACCTGGGGCAGGAACGTGCTGCGGTGGTGGCCGTATTCGAACACGAGGCCGTCGATGCCCGCCCGCAACTGCGCGAGCGCGTCGCGTTCATCGCTGAAGTGCATCGGCACGAGCGGAGACAGCACCGAGACCTCGACCGAAATCGCGGCGTATTCTTCCTTCGTAAGCGGCTTGAAGCGCGGATCGCTGAACGCCGCAGCGACGGCGTTGTGGCGGACGTCCTCGAGCAGGGTGCGCGCGGCGCGCAGCGTCCCGATGCACCCGCGCAGCCGCGCCTGCTGCGTCAAGGTTACGAAGGACGCTCCGGTGGTGCGCAGCCACTCCGCGTCGGCTGATGCGCGATGTTCGATGCCTACCTTTGCTGCGATCGCCGCGCGAGCGAGCGGCAGCAGAACCGCGCCGGCGTCGGCGGGCAGCGCAGGGGCGTCCAGCTCAGTGGGCATTCCCGGCGTCCTCGTAAAAGGCGAACGATGCGTAGCCCACCACCCGTTTCTTGTCGCCGGCGGTGTCGCCCGAGTTGCGCAGGTCCAGCAATGTGGGCTTGAGTCCACGGCGTTGTGCCGCAAGCGTGAGGCCGGTCACCGGCGTCGCGCCGCACGCCTGATGGTGGGTGATCGACGTCGAAAGCTTCAGAATCGACTCGCAGGTGCCGCGGTCCGTCGTCTGCGCCTCGGCGTAGGAGAGGTAATGCGAAAGGTCGGAACTCACCACGAGCAGAGTTTCGGGACCGCCCCACAGGATTTCGAGCACCTCAGCCACTTGCTCCGCGCGGGCCTGCCCTACGGCAAGGGGGATGAGCGAAAAGCGCGCCAGCACCTTCTGCAGGAACGGAAGGTGCACTTCGAGCGAGTGCTCCAGCGCGTGCGCTGCGCCGCTGACCGTGATCTGGGGCAGGCGATTCAACTCGGCCACCGCATCACTGTCGATATCCACGGTGCCGAGCGGCGTCGCAAAACTTTCAGTATCGGGCAACGCGAGACCCCGCACGGCGACGCGGTGGGTTGGCCCCAGCAGCACCACCCGCGTAATGCGCTCGCGCGCAGGGCGCAGGGCAGCGTAAACGCTCGCCGCGATCGGGCCGGAGTAGATGTACCCGGCATGGGGCGCGATGATCGCCTTGGGTATCCGCGACGTGGGCTCGCCTGCGTTCCCCAGCATGGCGTCGAGGTTACGCGCGAGGGTCGCCGCATCCGCCGGGTAGAACATCCCGGCGACTGCCGGAGGACGGATACGCTGTTGCATGGTCGGGGGCATGTCATTAAATGCAGGCGCGCGCCGCAAATTCAAGCATGCAAGCCATTATAGTCCCGCGTCCTTGCCGCGCGCGAGTGGCGCCGCGATAATGACGCGCTTGAAGGACTTCACGCCATGCCCAGATTCACCGCACTGATTCCCGCGGCCGGCGGCGGTTCGCGCATGGGTGACGCCGTGCCCAAGCAATACCTTGATCTCGCGGGGCGTCCGTTGCTGGCCCATTCGATCGAACGCCTGAGCCGGCACCCGCTGATAGGGCAGGTATTTGTGGTGCTGGCCCCGGGCGACGGGCATTTCTCGCGTCACGACTGGCGGGCGTTTGCCGGGAAACTGACGCCGCTCTATTGCGGCGGAGAGACGCGCGCGGCGAGCGTTTTCAACGGATTGCTCGCCGCCAACGACGCCATCGAGGCGTCGGACTGGGTGCTGGTGCACGATGCGGCGAGGCCGTGCCTGGGGCAACCCGAGCTCGACCGCTTGCTCGAGCAACTCGCGGACGATGAAACCGGGGGGCTGCTTGCGATACCGGTCGCCGATACCCTCAAGCGCGCCAATCGGGAACGGCAGGTGCTCGCGACCGAGTCGCGCGAGAACCTGTGGCAGGCGCAAACGCCCCAGATGTTCCGCTACCGCCTGCTCATCGAGGCGTTGCGGGGGATTCCGCCCGCGGCCGCGACCGACGAAGCATGCGCGATCGAGAATCTCGGACTGAAACCACGATTGATCATGGGCAGCGCGCGCAACATCAAGGTGACCTACGCGGAAGACCTTGCGCTCGCCGAACTGATCCTGGCGAGCATGGAACCAAAGATCAACGCCGATAACACCGGGACTGGAAGTGCGTGAGCCGTGAACGGTGATCGGACGAACCCAAGGTCGCGAAACATGTCTTGTCGGCTCACGGATCACGGTTCACTGTTCACCTGGAAATATCTGCGTTAATCTGCGTTCATCGGCGGCTCATGACGGATGTTAGATGAGAATCGGGCAGGGTTTTGACGTTCATGCGCTCGTCGCGGGGCGCAAACTCATCATCGGCGGGGTCGAAATTCCTCACGACCGCGGCCTGGCAGGCCACTCCGACGCCGATGTGCTGCTGCACGCGGTTTGCGATGCCTTGATCGGCGCGGCTGCCCTTGGCGATATCGGTGCCCATTTTCCGGACACCGACCCGCGCTACAAGGATGCCGACAGCCGCACGCTCCTGCGCGCGGTGGCGCAGATGCTCGACCGGCAGGGCTGGCGGGTCGTCAATGTCGATTCAACCATCATCGCCGAGGCTCCGAGGATGGCGCCGCATATTCCCCGGATGCGGGAGAACATTGCCGCGGACCTGGGGCTTCCTCCCGCCGCAGTGAACGTGAAGGCGAAGACCGGCGAGAAGCTGGGCAGTATCGGACGCGGCGAGGGCGTCGCCGCGCATGCGGTAGCGCTCGTGACATGGAAGGACGTGAAAACCGCCGCTTGCGCCGATTAGCACCCGCGCCGCCCCGGGCACATGGCTCGGCGCGCCTGTTTTTCGCGCTGTGGCCGGACGATGCGACGCGCGCGGCGCTTGCTGATCTTTCACGCACGTTGCACGAGCAATGCGGCGGAAGGCGGGTGCAGGAACACAACATTCACCTGACGCTGGTGTTTCTAGGCGATGTCCGGGCCGACCTCGTGCCGGCGCTGCAGCACATGGCGGGCGCGATGCAGGGTCCGCCCGTCGATCTTGTTCTGAACACCGCGGAATACTGGCGCCACAACCACGTCGTATGCGCCGGAACGAATCTCTGCCCCCCGGCGCTGCGCGAACTATGCCTGCGGCTCGGCGCGGGCGCCAGCGATCTTGGCATTCGCACCGAGGCGCGCGACTACGTTCCCCACATTACCCTGCTGCGCAAGGCGGAGCGCGCGCCGGCGCAGCGGGACTTCAGCGAGATCGCGTGGCACGCTTCCGAGTTTGTGCTGATTCGCTCGCTGCCGCGCCGAGGTTCGGTGGCCTATGAAACGATCGGGCGCTGGGCGCTGGCGGCCCCGGGATGGTTGTCCTGATGCGGGGAAGTCAGCGCGCGGCTTGAGCGCCGGCGCCGAGCGGCAGTTCCACACGAGCGCGGAGGCCGCCGCCTTCACGCGGCAACAGACGCGCGTCGCCACCGTGCATGCGTGCGATCCGATTGACGATGGCGAGGCCCAGACCGGTTCCCGGCCCGGTACGGGCGCTTTCGAGGCGAGTGAAAGGCTGCAACATGCGTTCCGCCTGATCACGCGGGATGCCGGGTCCACGATCAAGCACCTCAACCGCAGCTACGCCAGCTTCCGCCGCGGTCCTGACCTCCACTGCCGTACCGCTGTGGCGCAGGGCATTGTCGATCAGGTTCGCGACGAGACGCTGGATCGCGACCGGACGCAGCGCGAGAGGAGGCAGCGGGGAGAGTTGCATGGTGACGTTCCGCCCCGAGCGTTCGTAGCGCGCGACCACGCTTCGCACCAATGCATTCAGGTCGGCATCGCCCACCATGGCTTCGGCATCGGCCAGCCGGGCGAAATCCAGAAACTGGCTGATTGCGGCATCGATATCTTCGATGTCCTGCACCATGTCCGACTTGATCTCGGTCGCCCCCTTGTCGTCGAGCATTTCGAGGCCCAGTCTGATGCGGGAGAGCGGGGTCCTGAGATCGTGCGACACCCCCGCCAGCAGCAGGGCGCGCTCCTCGTCGAGCCGCTTGAGATCGGAGGCCATCTGGTTAAAAGCGCGGGCGACGGTGCAGATTTCGGCAGGGCCCGTTTCCGTTACCGGCGCGGGTATGGTGCCCTGGCCCATTTGCGCCGCGGCGCGCGTCAGCTCGCGCAAGGGCTGATTGATGCGCGCGACGATCAGGAATGCTCCGGTCAGCGCAAGCACGAGTACCAGGGCGCCGAGTCCGACCCAGATCAACGGCTCGTTGCGTTCGATGCGCGAACCCGGCAGCAACACCCAGTATTCGTCGCCATCGATCCGGAAGCTCACCCACAGCCCGCGCACGCCGTCACGCGAAAGCGCCATGCGGGTATCGGGTCCCAGCTTCTCGCGCAAATGGGATGCGATGACCTGCAGAAAGGGGCGATCGGGCAGCGGCGCGATGCGCTCGTCCGGCTCGCCGGCGTAGACCTGGATGCCCTCCTGTTGCGACAGCTCTGCGAGCAGATCGTAGCGTTTCGAGGGTTGAGCCGTGACGAGCGCCGCGCGCGTGAGGTTGACGATGCTCACGAGCTGCTGCGCGGCCTGGCGCGCCCGCGGCTCGCGCTCGGAGACGCGGAAGATCTGCCACCAGGCGAGGTTCGCGACAACCAGCACCAGCGCGATGAGCAACACGCTGCGCCACAGCAACGTGCGCGGCCAGATCGTCATCGGGACGATCCGTGATCCGTGATCCGTGATCCGACGGGCACGGGCATCGACGCAGCGCTACGGTTCACGAGTCGCGAGTGACGCCCTTGCCGTCCGGAATGAAGACGTAGCCGAAACCCCACATGGTCTGAATGAAGGCCGGCTTGGCGGGGTCCGGCTCGATCAGCTTGCGCAACCGCGACACCTGGACGTCGATCGAACGGTCGAACGCGCCGAATTCGCGTCCGCGGGCGAGTTCCATGAGCTTGTCCCGGGACAGCGGCACGCGCGGGTTTTGCGCGAGCACCTTCAGCAGCGCGAACTCGCCGGTCGTCAACGGGACATCCTCGCCGCTGCGCGTAAGACTGCGCGTGGCAAGGTCGAGCCGGAACGCGCCGAACTCGACCGCCTGCGCCGTTGCGGCGGGCGCTCCCGGAGGGCTCGGGGCGGGACGGCGCCGCAGCACGGCCTGAATCCTCGCGACCAGTTCGCGCGGATTGAACGGCTTGGCGAGATAATCGTCGGCGCCCACCTCCAGGCCGACGATGCGATCGACCTCGTCCCCCTTGGCGGTCAGCATGATGATCGGCATGTTCTCGTTGTTGCCGCGCAGCCGCCGGCAGATCGAAAGACCGTCTTCGCCAGGCAGCATCAAGTCGAGCACCATGAGGTCGTAGCGCTCGCGCGCGAGCAGCCGGTTCATCTCGGTCGCGTCGGCCACCGCCCGCACGGCGTACCCCTGCTCGGTCAGGTAGCGGTTGAGCAAATCCCGCAATCGCAGGTCGTCGTCGACGACCAGGATCTTTGTCTTGGATTCAGCCATGATTCATCCTAGCGATCGAAGCTCAGGACGCGCTCCGATTTTGTAAGAGTCCGTTTCCGGTGCCTGATATGAAACAGATTGTTACACAATCATGCGGTTATGCAATGAGTAATGGTGAGGGTCGCGCTAGTCTAACCAGCAACGGACCGGTGGAGAAGTCAGTGCCGGTTTGCACAGGACAGACATAAATGATCAGGCGGGGGATTGTTGCAAAGGAGAATGCTATGAAACTCAAGCTGCTTGTCAATGCACTGATTGCCGGCGCGCTGCTGGCGGTTGCTCCGGTCTGGGCGCACGGCGGCCACGGTCATGGGTACGACCACGGCCATGGTTACGGGAAGCACTGGAAGAAGTATGACCGCTACCAGTATCGGTCGCATCCGCGCCGCGCGTATCGCGACCGAGTTGTCGTCCGTG
>MEQT01000053.1 GCA_001770325.1 Betaproteobacteria bacterium RIFCSPLOWO2_02_64_14 | reverse complement strand
CTGGTGAAGCGCAGGAAAGCGAAGGCGCGCGCATGAACCGCAAACAGTTTCTGATTCTCGTCGTGGCGCTGCTGGTGCTCGGCGGCGCCGGGATCGCGTTGTTCTGGCAGGACGTCACGGCGTATCGCGAGAGCGGCGCGAAGATCGGCGCCAGGCTCCTGCCGAGTCTCAAGTTGGCAGAGGTCACCCAGGTGCGGCTGCAGGACGCGAAGGATGCCGTCACGCTGGTGAAGAAGGACAACGCCTGGTCGGTGCAGGAGCGCGCGGGCTATCCGGCCGACGTGCAGGCGATCGCCGATCTGCTGGTGAAATTGGTCGAGCTCAAGGTGACGCAGTCCGAGCAGGTCGGCGCCTCGCTGCTGCCCCGGGTCGAGCTCGTCGAGCCCGGCAAGGGTGAAGGATCGGGCACACTCGTCGAATTCAAGGATGGCGCCGGGAAATCCCTCGCGAAGCTGATACTCGGGAAGAAGGTGCTGAAGAAAGATCCGATGAACCCGCTGCCCTCGGCGAAGGACGGCGTGCCGGCGGGGCGTTACGTCCTGCGTCCCGAGTCGCAGGAAACCGTGGTGGTGGTCTCGGACCCGCTCAACGCAGTCGAGGCCAAACCCGGCAAGTGGCTCGCCAAGGATTTCTTCAAGGCGGAACGAATCAAGACGTTAAGCCTCGCCGGCGAGGGTGAAGCGCCGAAGTGGAAGATCGCTCGCGACGTGGAATGGGGGCAGTGGAAATTCGCCGCCGGGGCGGGCGATCTCGACCCCAGCGCCGCGGTCGGCGCGGTCAATTCCCTCGCCAGCATCGTTTTTGCCGATGTCGCCGTCGGCCCTGAGGCGGAAGATTCGGAGAAACCCCTTGTCGCAGTCGCGGAAACCTTCGACGCGCTTACCTACACGGTGAAGCTCGCGAAGAAGAAAGGCGGCGAAGACTACCACCTCACGGTCGGCATTACGGGCGAGCCGCCGCGCGCGCGCGCGCCCGAGAAGGACGAGAAGGCCGAAAAGGCGGAGGAGAAGGCGCGCCGCGACAAGGATTTCGCTGAGACCCGAAAGCGCCTGGAAGAGCGCATCGCGCGCGAGAAGGCGCTGGCCAAGTGGAGCTACGTCGTGGGAAAAAGCGCCGTCGAACCGCTGCTCAAGGAACGCGAACAGATGGTCGCGCAGAGGAAGAAGGACGGCAAGTCCGGGGCGCGGAGGTAATTGCTGGACTATACTGTGCGCTCACCACAGTTTGAGGACGCGTGCGTGCGGGGCGTGCGGGAGGTTGGGTGAAGATACTGGCTGCTCTGCTTCTCATCGCCGCGCTGCCGGCCTGCACCGTTGCGCTCCACGGGCACGAGTCGTCGGGCGCGGGTGCGACGACCACGGCGGTTTCAAGCAGCGTCGGCGCCAGTGCGAGCAGCAACAACTACGCTGTCCGGGCCTCCTTTGGCCGCGCCGTCCCGCCGGGCGCCCCCGGGGGGCACCTGTCAGTGTCGACCGGCAGCGCGGCGATGGCCTTGCTCGTCGGCATGGTCGTTGTCAATGCTATCGACTACCTGAGCAGCGGGCCAACTGGCGGGCCGTTGGCAGGCGTGTCCGCCAACCGCCCGATCCTGCACACCTGTTCCTGCTACGGCTATCGCCCGGATCAGGATCCGCAGCCGCCGCGCGAATGATCGGCTTTTCCACTGACCTGGAGCATGACAATCATGAAGTTCGACAAGGTGACCGCGTCCCCGGTGTTTCCACAGGGACACAAATGGCAGTTCGAGAAGCGCAAGGGCGGCTACGAATCGGACGCCACTGCGCTGATCCGGTGCATGCTCGAAGACGACGCGATACGCGAGGATCAGGAGCGGGCGTGGGAGCGTTGGCGCAACGACGAATCGAAGCTCAGGAAACCGTGAGCCGGGATGCAGGATTGAGGATCGAGGACTGAGGACTGAGGATCGAGATGAAAATCACGTGGTGCCTTCACGTAACTATCGGGAGCCGCGCGGTGGGTTCATCATTCACCGTTCGGTGTTTTTCACTGATATTGCTGTGCGTCGTGCTGTCCGCGCCCGCGATTCCCGCTCACGCACAGCAATATCCGACGAAGCCCGTACGCTTCGTCGTGCCCTTCGCGCCGGGCGGGAGCACCGACACGCTGGCGCGCGCGATCGGGATCCGGCTTCCCGAGTACCTCGGCCAGCAGGTCGTCGTCGATAACCGCCCGGGCGCCAATGGCGACATCGGTATGCTGCTGGTCGCGAAGGCCCCCGCGGACGGTTACACCATCGTTCTCGGCTACATCGCCAACCTCGGCATCGGGCCCAGCCTCTACAAGATGCCGTACGATCCGGTGAAGGACTTCGCGCCCGTGACGCAGGTCGCGGGGGCCTCCAACATCATGACCGCGCATCCGTCGGTTCCAGCGAAAAACCTGAAGGAGTTCGTCGCGTACGCGAAAGCGAATCCGGGCGCCGTCAATTTCGCGACTGCAGGCGTGGCGAGCATCGGGCACCTGACCGGCGAGTACCTGAACGAACGCGCCGGCATGAAAATGGTGCACGTGCCGTACAAGGGCAGCGGGCAGGCGATCTCCGATCTCGTCGGCGGCCACGTCAAGGTGATGATCAGCGGCATGGCATCCACGTTGCCGCACGTGAAGACCGGCAAGCTCCGGGCGCTCGCCGTCACCGGCCCCCAGCGTTCCCAGGCCGTGCCCGATGTGCCGACCATCGCGGAGTCGGGATTTCCCGGTTTCGAGGCGAGGTCGTGGTTCGGGGTGCTCGCGCCCGCGAATACGCCCAAGCCCGTCATCACGCGGCTGCATGCCGACATCGTGAAGGCGCTTCAGCACCCCGACGTGAAGCAGCGGCTGACCGGTATCGGTTTCGAGATCGTCGGCTCCAGCCCGGACGAGTTTGGCGCCTACATCCGGTCCGAAATCAAGAAGTGGGCGAAGGTGGTCAAGGCTTCGGGCGCGAAGCCGGAATAACAGCCATCCGCCACGTCTGTGAGAAACGCGCCATGAACGCAACGAAAATCGTGGGGATGGTCCTGTAGGCCCCGTGTTGCTCAAACGGCGGCCAATGACCAAATTTGGCAACCATTGGGCGACCGATGCTATGAAAATTGCCGAGACTTTCCGAACGACCGAATGGGACGCGTTGCGCCGCGGGCTTGAGGCCGACGAAGCGGACGCCTGGCTTAAGGCGGCAAATTGGGGTCAGAGTAACATTTCCCCTGCCGACGCCCGCCTCGCGCGGGCATTGTCGTTCAACTGCCCGACTCGAAGCGTTCGATTCTGATGCCTTCGATTGCCGCGAAGTGCTTGGTGTTGGCGGTGAGGAGCGCGAGGTTGTGTTCGAGCGCGGTGGCGGCGATCAGCGCGTCGCCCACCTGCAGCCCGTGACTCAGGGCGAGCGTTTCCATCAACGCGACCGCGCGCTCGGTGATCGCCGGTGTCACCGGCAGCCGCTCGGCGTGCCGCAGTTCGAGACTCTTCTGCACGGCTGAGAGCTCCGCCTTGCTGCGCATGCCCTGGAGCAGTTCGAGGTAGGTGATCGCGGAGATCGTGAGCTTCGGGATCGCGTCCAGGCGCTGCGTCGCCTGCGCCAGCCCGCGCAGGTGCCAGATCAGCACGTCGGTGTCGACCAGCATCGCGCCTGGGACTTACTCGCGCGTGTAGCGCGGCGCGCGAAGCTTCCTGAGGTAACCCTCGACGTCGGCCATGTCCTCGCGGTCGCGCCAGATGCCGAAAGCCGGGTCATCGGTCACGAACGCCGCGGGCGTCTCCGCGGCCGGTTCGGGCTCGGTCTCGATGCGCACGGTAACCGTCTGTTCGGGCTTGGCCTTGAGTCGCTGCGCCCACTGTTGCGGCAGTTCGCTCGCCTTCAGGTGTTCGATCACGAGGGTGGACATGGCGTGTTTCCCTTGGTATTTCACTTTCGTGAGTACTGTTCCAATGTGATAATTGTACCCCTGCGGTGGAAAATGCGCGTCTAGGAAAAAATTCTGAATTCGTGGGGGTGCGTCTTCGTTTCCGCTCTGCAACTCGCTGTCGCATCTAGCAAAAACGCCTTCGTCTATGACGAATGCGCGTCAGCGCGTTCTCTTTACAACTACTTCGGAGACTACGACCCCGCGATCGGCCGGTATCTGCAGTCGGACCCGATCGGGCTCGGTGGGGGCATTAATACGAGAACAATGGCGGACGTACGGTGTTCGTTGCCAATGCCTGGTTCACAAGGGCATCGGCGGTTCACAGACAACTTCTTTTTGAAGGTCCGGTGCTCTCGCGGCAAGGTACCCTGGTGACGATCAACCGGGGCCCGGCGCCGCTCTCCGCATGGTGATGAAGATTCATCGATCCTGGCTCGGCTACGCCTTGGGCGCCGCATACGTCGTGGCCGCCGTGTACTTCATCAATGACGAACTTCGGCATGTGGGCGGCTGGATCAACCTGCGCGGGCTGGGGGTCGCCCTCATCACTCTCCCGTCACAATTGACGTTCGGGCTGCTGTTCGAGGGCTTGGGCCTGCGCATGAATTATTCGGATCCGGGCGTGAGCGGCTACGCCCAGATCGCTTTTCACATCCTGGTCACGGCGGCCGTCGTCTATCTCATCGGCTATGGAATTGAACGCCTCGCGCGGCGTCTGTTCGCGCCGGACGCGGGCGAGTCGCGGCCACCTCGCCCATGAGTCGCCCGGGGTCGCGCGCCGCCCATGCTGCGTCTAACTGAAGTCAGGCTTCCGCTCGATCATGCCGAAGGCGAAATTCAGGCGGCCATTCTCAGGCGGCTGGATGTCGGCGCGGACGAACTGCTTCGCTACACGGTCATCCGGCGCGCAGTCGATGCCCGCAAGCGTTCTTCCATTGCGCTCAACTACACGCTCGATGTCGAAGTGCGGAACGGCGCTTCGCTGCTCGCGCGCCTTGCGGGCGATCGGCGGGTCACCCCGACGCCGGATACTACTTACCGTTTCGCCGCGCAGGCGCCGGACACGCTCGCATCGCGGCCGGTCGTTATCGGCACCGGGCCATGCGGGCTCTTTGCCGGTCTGTTGCTGGCGCAGATGGGTTTTCGGCCAATCATCCTGGAGCGCGGCAAGATCGTGCGCGAGCGCACGCAGGATACCTGGGGGCTATGGCGCCGGTCGGTGCTCGATCCCGAGTCCAACGTGCAGTTTGGCGAGGGCGGCGCGGGCACGTTTTCCGACGGGAAACTCTACAGCCAGATCAAGGACCCGCGCCACCTCGGGCGCAAGGTGCTCGCAGAGTTCGTGGCGGCGGGCGCGCCGACCGAGATCCTGTACGTGAGCAAGCCGCACATCGGCACCTTCAGGCTGGTGGCGATGGTCGAGAACATGCGCACGAGCATCGAGGCGCTGGGCGGAGAGATCCGGTTCCGTTGCAAGGTAGCGGACATCGAGACTGAAAAAGACACCGGTGGCCACGCGCAGGTGCGCGGCGTCGTGCTCGCGGGTGGCGAGCGCATCGCTGCCGACCATGTGGTGCTCGCGGTCGGCCACAGCGCGCGCGATACCTTCCGGATGCTCTACGACCGCGGCGTGCGCATCGAAGCCAAACCGTTCTCGATCGGCTTTCGCATCGAGCATCCACAGTCGCTGATCGACCGCGCGCGCTGGGGCAAGTGCGCCGGCCATCCGTTGCTCGGGGCGGCCGACTACAAACTGGTGCACCATTGCAGCAACGGGCGCTCGGTCTACAGCTTCTGCATGTGTCCCGGCGGCACGGTGGTGGCGGCGACCTCGGAGGCGGGATGCGTGGTGACCAACGGCATGAGCCAGTATTCGCGCAATGAGCGCAACGCCAACAGCGGCATCGTCGTCGGCATCACGCCGGCGGATTATCCGGGGCATCCGCTGGCCGGCATCGAGTTGCAGCGCCAGTGGGAAGAGCGCGCGTTCGTTGCGGGCGGCGGCGATTATTTTGCACCCGCGCAGCGGGTCGGTGATTTTCTTGCGGGCCGTGCTTCCAGCGCGGTGGGGACGGTGGTGCCGTCGTATACACCGGGTGTGCGCATGACCGATCTCAGCGCCTGCCTTCCCGAGTACGCGGTGGCGGCGATCCGCGAAGCGCTGCCTGCGTTCGACAGGCAGATCCGAGGCTACGCCATGGATGACGCGATACTGACCGGGGTGGAAACGCGTACCTCTTCGCCGCTCCGAATCCGTCGCGGCGCCGATTGCCAGAGCGTGAACACGCGCGGCCTTTATCCCGCGGGGGAAGGCGCCGGCTACGCGGGGGGCATCCTCTCGGCGGCGATCGACGGCATCGAGGTCGCCGAAGCCGTGGCGTCGAGCATGGTTGAATCATGGAAAAAATCCGCGTCTCGAAACTGATGTCCGAGCAGGGCATCTGCTCGCGCCGCGAGGCCGACGGCTACATCGAACGCGGCTGGGTGCTGGTGGACGGCGTCCCCGTCACTGAGCTCGGCACGCGCATCTATCCGACCCAGCGCATCACGCTGTCGAAGGCCGCTCAGTCGCGCCAGGATGCGAGCGTCACGATCCTGCTCAACAAGCCCATCGGCTATGTCTCCGGGCAGCCGGAAAAGAACTATCACCCCGCCGTGACGCTGGTTACCGCGCGGTCAC
Organism: Betaproteobacteria bacterium RIFCSPLOWO2_02_64_14; assembly: GCA_001770325.1. GTDB lineage: Bacteria > Pseudomonadota > Gammaproteobacteria > Burkholderiales > SG8-41 > DSOT01. The sequence goes on along the minus strand of MEQT01000053.1, from coordinate 5,511 downwards.
GCTTCAGCGGCGATCGTTCGCCCCTGCGCTTCAGTCCAGCGCATCTCAGGGGTCTTGCGCCGGCGGGGCGGCTTGACATCGACTCGACCGGGCTGCTGGTGCTGACGCAGGACGGCCGCATCGCCCGGCAGTTGATCGGGGAGAATTCGGGGATGGAGAAGGAGTACCTGGTGCGCGTTGAGGGTCGGCTCTCCCAAGAGGGTTTGGCGCGGCTCAATTTCGGTCTCAGTCTTGACGGCGTCGCACTGAAGCGCGCCGAAGTCGGCTGGCAGAACCGGGACCAACTGAAGTTTGTCCTGCGCGAAGGCAAGAAGCGCCAGGTCCGCAGAATGTGCGAGCAGGTGGGACTCACGGTGACGGGACTCAAACGCGTGCGCATCGGCAACGTGCGCCTCGGCGACCTCCCGCCGGGGCAATGGCGCTACCTGCGCCTCGACGAGCGCTTCTAGAACCGGTCGAAAATCGCATGAAACCGCCGATGGACGCCGATGAACGCGGATGCAATCAAAGCTCGCATTGTGTGGACTCGAATAATTCTTATCGGCGTTAATCGGCGTTTATCTGCGGTCAATTGATTTTGGATTTACAGGCTACTTGGGCAGGATGCCGAGGCGCGTGTAGATGGGGCGGATGTGCTCGCGCAGTTGCGGCCGTTTGCGCGCAAGGTAGATCGCGCCCGCAACGCAGGCGATGCCACAGAGAGTGAGCGTCACCGCTACGCCCACGACATCGGCGAGCGAGCCGGCAACGAGGCTGCCGAACGGCGTCATGCCGAGAAACGCCGCGGTATAAAAGCTCATCACCCGCCCGCGCTTGTCGTCGTCCACGATGGTCTGCAGGATCATGTTGGTCGAGACCGATGTGACGAGGATGCCGAAGCCGATCGCCGCGATCAGCGCGGCCGCAAGCCACACCGAGCCTGACCAGGCGAGCAACACCAGCGCCACACCCGCGGTGAGGCTCGCGTAGACGATGAGACGCACGAGGCCGCGCACGTTGTGGCGCGAGGCGAGGTAAAGCGTGCCGCTCACCGCCCCCAGCCCGCCCGCGCCGACCAGGAAACCCATCTGTTCCGCGCCGCCGTGGAAGACCTCGCGCACCAGCACCGGCATCAACGTGATGTAAGGCGTCGCCAGCAGCGCCACCAGGGCCAGCACCAGCAGCAGGAACCGGATCGGCAGAAAGCCCCACACGTACGCGATGCCTTCACGCATGTCCTGCCATAGCGGAGGCCGGGATGCCGGGCGTGCGCTCGGCTTCACGCGGATCATCAGGAAGGTGATGACGACCACGACGAAGCTCAACGCGTTGATCAGGAAACAGCCGCCTTCGCCGATCCAGGCGATCGCGACGCCGGCGAGCGCGGGGCCGACGAGCCGGCCGGTGTTCGCCATGAGCGAGGTCACGGCGACCGCATTCGCGAGGTCCTCCTTCGCGCCCACCAGCTCCAGCAGATAGGCGTGCCGCAACGGCAGTTCGATCGCGACCAGGATTCCGAGCGCCATCGACAGCGTGATGATGTGCCAGGGCGCTATGATTCCGGCGAGCGCCAGGGCCGCGAGTGTCACCGCCTGCAGCATCTCCAGGATCTGGGTTGCGAACATCGCGCGATGCAGGTTGACGCGGTCGGACCACAGGCCGGCGAACGGCGCGAGCAGTAGAATCGGAAGACTTCCGGCGAAGCCGAGGATGCCGAGCAGCGTCGCCGAGTCGGTGAGGCGGTACAGCAGCCAGCTCTGGGCGACGTGCTGCATCCAGTAGCCGATCAACGCACACATCTGGCCCGCCATGAACAGCGCGAAGTTGCGGTGGCGCAGCGCGCGCAGCGTAAGATTCATTCCCTGCCGTGGAACCGGGAGAAAGCGCGATTGTATGTGAAGGAGGCGCTGGCCGCCGCACCATCCATCCACGGTGGCGGGCAGTCTCCGGTAAAATTCGTTCCTTCAATGAATGGCCGTGACCCCAGCGGGCCTCGCCCCGCCACCTCGCAGCGCGCTTTCGACATCCATCCCTCGTGCGGCGGTCACGCGAGCCGCGGGCCACGAGCGGCGTGAGGCATGTCGATCTACGTCGTCCTGCTGATCATCCTGTGCAACATGACGTGCTGGCGAGCGAGCAAGGTGCTGGCGACGCTGTTCGCGATCGAGCTGGGGGCAACCCAGTTCCACATCGGCATCCTGGTGGCGCTCTATTCGCTGTTCCCGATGCTGCTCGCGCTCTACGCCGGCAAGCTCTCGGACCGCATGGGCGTGCGCCTGCCGATGATCGCGGGTTCGATCGGCCTGTCGGTGGGCCTCACCCTGCCGTACTTCCTGCCGTCGATAGGCGCGCTCTACGCATCGGCCGCGTTGATCGGCGGCTCGCACGTCTTTTACAATGTCTCGGTGCAGAACCTGGTGGGGATGCTGGGCGGGCCGGAAAGCCGCACCCGCAACTTCAGCAACTACGGCCTGATCATGTCGACGGGCAGCTTTTTCGGGCCCTTGATCGCCGGATTCTCCATCGATCACTTCGGGCACGCGTCGAGCTATCTCTACATCGCGGGGGCGCCGTTGATCTCAGTGATGATCATCCTGGGAGCGCGGCGTCTTGGCCTGGGACGCGCGAAGAAGAACGCGGAGGAGGAACACGGCGGCCACGTAAGAGAGCTGCTCAACAACAAGCCGCTGCGGCGCACCTTGCTCACGGGTGCCGTCGTACTCACGGGCACGGACCTTTTCCAGTTCTACATGCCGATCTACGGTCACTCGGTCGGGCTCACCGCCTCGGCGATCGGGGTGGTGCTGGCGATGTTCGCGGCCGCATCCTTCGTCGTGCGTCTGGTGATGCCGGCGCTGGTAAAACGTTGGGGCGCCGACCTCGTGCTGACCGCGTCGCTCTCGATTGGCGCGATCTCCTACCTCGCTTTCCCGTGGATCGCGGACCCGAGGCTGCTCAGCACGATCGCGTTCTTCCTCGGCCTGAGCATGGGTTGCGGGCAGCCGCTCACGCTGATGCTGATCTACGATCGTGCGCCGCGGGGGCGCTCGGGTGAGGCCATCGGTCTCAGGATGACGCTCAATAATTTCACGCATATCGTGATGCCGCTGTTTTTCGGGTCGCTCGGGACGGCGTTCGGCGTCGCGCCCGTGTTCGTAGCCAACGCCTTCATGCTCGCCGGAGGCGGGTGGATCAGCCATCGCAAGTAAGAGTGCCTAACATAATGAACCGCATACATGGTTCATTATGTTAGGCACTCTAATTCCGTCAATCACAACTCGAACGGGGGCCAGATGAAGATCGCAGTCATCGACGATTATCCGGACGTGTTTCGCCGGCTCAATTGCTCCGGCAAGCTCAGCGGACACGAGGTGGTGGTGTACAACGACACCGAGAAGGACCTGGCCCGTCTTGCCCAGCGGCTGGACGGCACGGAGGCGGTGCTGCTCACCCAGCAGCGCTCGCGCGTTCCGCGCGAGCTCGTCGAAAAGCTTGCCACGGTGAAACTATTCAGCCAGACGGGACGCAACACGAGCCACGTCGATCTCGCCGCGTGCACCGAGAAGGGGATCATGGTGTGCGCGGGGGGCGTCGGCAGTCCCAGCCCCACGGCGGAACTGACCTGGGCCATCATCCTTGCCGCGCTGCGCAGCGTTCCGCACGAAGTGCAGCGCCTCAAGGAGGGCCACTGGCAATCCACCGTCGGCACCGGTCTCAAGGGCAGGACGCTCGGCATCTACGCGTTCGGCAGGATCGGAAGCCTGGTTGCGAAGGTGGGCAAGGCGTTCGACATGAACGTCGTGTGCTGGGGGCGGGAGGGCTCGACTGCGCGCGCGCGGGCGGCGGGATTCGAGGTTGCCGCGAGCCGCGAGGCGTTTTTCGAGAGCGCGGACGTGCTGTGCATTCATTTGCCGCTCAACAAGGAAACGCGCGGCATCGTCACGGCGGCGGACCTGGCGCGCATGAAGCCCGCTGCGCTTTTCGTCAACACCAGCCGCGCGCCGATCGTCGCGGCCGGGGCGCTGGTCGAGGCGTTGAACAAGGGCCGGCCGGGATTCGCCGCGATCGACGTCTTTGAGGACGAGCCGGTGCTCGGCGCCGATCATCCGCTGCTCAAAATGAGCAACGTACTGTGCACGCCGCATCTCGGATACTGCGAGCGGAATACCTACGAGTCGTATTACGGCAGCGCCGTGGACCAGATCGTCGCCTACGCCGCCGGCAAGCCGATCAACATCGCGAATCCGGACGTGGTGAAGGGATGGTGAGGGAAAGGCAGGATTGAGGATTCAGGATTGAGGATTGAGGATTGAGGATCGAGGATCGAGGATCGAGAGCTTGGCGTCCTCAGCGGTGAGAGGCCGTAACCGGAGAACAACATGAATGCAGACGCCGCGCCGCTCGCGCGCAGGGAACTCGGCATCGCCATCGTGGGCTGCGGGCGTATCGGGAGCCTGCGCGCGGTGATGGCGTCGCGCCATCCAGCGGTGCGCTTCATCGCGCTCGCCGACCGCGATCCGGAGCGCGCGCGCAAGCTCGCGGAGCAGGTGGGCGCGCAGGTGCACTCGGGCGACAGCCTCGAGGTGATGTCGCGGCCGGAGGTGAATGCGGTCGTGGTATCGACGATCGAGGTCGAGCATACGACACCCGTGTTGCAGGCGCTCGATCTTGGCAAGCCCGTGCTGGTCGAAAAGCCCATCGCGCTCGATCTTGGCGCAGCGGACCGGATCATCGCAGCAGCGGACCAGGCGGGCATCAGCCTTCACGTGGGTTTCAGCCGGCGCTTCAAGAAGCGCTATCTGCTTGCCAAGGAGCAGCTTGTCCAGGGGCGGCTGGGAAAGGTGGTGGGGGCCGCCGCGCGCGTCTACAACAGCCGCTCGCAGGGACTGCAGACGCTGAGCCGCCTGCCGAAGGAAAGCAATTCGATCTCCGGCCTCACCTACTACGTCGATGTCATCAACTGGTTCCTGGCGGGCAATGCGCCGGCCGAGGTCTACGCGCGGGCGCAGGGTGGCGTATTCAAGGACCAGGGGTTCAACACCAACGATGTCACGTGGGCGATACTCACCTATGCCGACGGTGCGGTCGTGAATCTTGGGGTGTGCTACGCGCTGCCGCACCAGTATCCGGCGCTGGGACATGCCGCGCGCGTCGAACTACTGGGCAGCGAGGGCGTCATGCTCCTCGACGACGATCACACCGACCAGATCATGTATACCGAGCGGGGCTTCCCGCACGTCTATATCCCGGAACACGTGGTCAACATGGTGTTGCTCGGCAGCGGCACGCCCGGCGACTGGGCGCTGGGCGAGTTCTGGGGGCCGGTGGCAACCGAGACGCGCGCGTGGCTCGATCACCTGTCAGCGGGCACGCAGTGCCTGCTCGCTACCCCGCGCGATGCGCGCCGCACGCTCGAAGTCGGGCTGGCGATCGGCGAATCGCTCAGGACCCGCGCGCCGGTGCGCCTGCCGCTCGCTTGAACCAAAACAAGGGCAATTCAGCCGCAGGCTCATATCAGGCCGCGCTCCTTGA
>MEQT01000052.1 GCA_001770325.1 Betaproteobacteria bacterium RIFCSPLOWO2_02_64_14 | reverse complement strand
GGCGTCATGGCGGGAGCCGACGTCGCACGCGCCGACGCCGCGCTTGCGAGCCTCGAACTCCCGGCGGGATCGATGCAACGCGTGGCGGTCGATGCGACTGGTTATTGGGTCCACATTCCGCCGCTCAAGAGCAAAGCTGAGATGGACAAGAAACTGGGCGAGCTGACGGCATTCGGCATTGCCGACTTTTCGCCCGTGCAGGACCCGAATCTCGGCCGCTACGCCATCTCCCTCGGCATATTTTCAACCGAAGATGCGGCGCAAGGCCGGCTCGCCACGCTGAAGGAAAAGGGCGTGCGTTCGGCGGTGATGGAGCCGCGAGAGGGCATCGTCAAACAGGCGCGCTTCTTTGTGCGCGAACCGGGCGCAGACGTCGTCGCGAAGCTCGCCGAGATTCAGCAAGGATTCCCGGGAAGCCTGATCAAGGCCGGGCGCTGCCCGGCGACCGACGATACCAAAGGGTGAAGCAGCAGGATTCACGACCGGGGATCCAGGAACCGCCGCCGAGTCCGTCCGCGCCCTTGAGGTCCTGCTGGCCCGGGTGTTGTTCACGTTTCTCGACGCGCGCGCTCGAGGAGCGCGGTGGTTGAAACCGGATGCTCGAACGGAATCGAGTGCACGGCGCCGCCCCGCGCCAGGACCTCCCGCGCGCCGACGATCGCCTCGGGTTTCCAGTCACCGCCTTTCACCAGCACGTCCGGCTTCACTGAATTGATCAGGTTGAGCGGCGTCGCCTCTTCGAACCACGTGACCAGGCTTACCGCTTCCAAGGCAGCGACGATGGCGAGGCGATCGCCGAGGGGGTTGATAGGCCGCTCCGGTCCTTTGCCGAGTTGGCGGACGGATGCGTCGGAATTGAGCGCCACGACAAGGCTTGCGCCGAGCGCGCGGGCCTGCGCCAGGTAGGTAACGTGGCCGCGGTGCAGGATGTCGAACACGCCGTTTGTGAACACCACCGGCCGCGCCGCCGTTTCCAGGCGCAAGCGAAGTTCCTGCGGCGGGCAGATCTTCTGCTCGAAGGCTGGCGGAGTCTTGCTTGAACTCACCGGTCACCGGTCACCGGTCACGCCTCAGTCGAGATACTCGAAGACCCGCACCACTTTCTGCACGCCGCCGGTCGTGCGCGCGATCTCGGTGGCGTCGTTGGCCTCCCGCTTCCTCACCAGGCCCAGCAGGTAAACGACGTTGCTTTCGGTGACGACCTTGACATGCAATGGGTTGAACTTCTGGCCGTCGACGAACCGGGCCTTGACCTTTGAAGTGATATAGGAATCATTGGCGCGCGAGGAGAGCGCGCTGTTGCCCGCGACCTGCAGCTCATTGACGACGCTGCGCACGTTGTCCATCGCGCGTGCGACCTTTTCGGCGCTGGCCTTGGCGCCGGCGTCGGGCACTTCACCCGTCAGAAGCACCATCCGGTTGTAGCTTGTGACGTTGATGTGGGTGTCCTTCACCCGTTCCCGCAAGCGCGCCAGGGTCTTGAACTCGATGCTCTCGTCCTCGGTCATGGTGCCGACCGTGCGGCGGTCCTCCGCAACGACGACGCCGGTGGCCGCGGCGCCGCCGACGACGACCGGGACGCAGCCATTGAGCAATGGAAGAACAAGCAATGCAACGCTGACGAGGTAACGCATTTAGTCAACTCCCAGTAACAGACAATCGATGGCGTCGCACAGGCAGTGCAACGTGAGCAGATGTACTTCCTGGATGCGCGCCGTGCTGGTGGCCGGAACGCAGATGTGGGTGTCGGCTTCCCGCAGGACGCCCGTGACCCTGCCTCCGTCGCGCCCGGTGAGCGCAACCACACTCATCCTGCACTCGTGCGCGGCCTGTATGGCCGCGACCACGTTGCGCGAATTGCCGCTGGTCGAGATCGCGAGCAGCAGGTCCTTCGCGTCCCCCAGCGCGCGCACCTGCTTGGAAAATACCTGTTCGTAGTCGTAGTCATTGGCGATGGCGGTGAGCGTCGATGTGTCGGTGGTGAGCGCGATCGCGGCCAGTCCCGGACGTTCTTTCTCGAAACGGTTCAGGAGTTCCGAGGAAAAATGCTGCGCATCCGCGGCCGAGCCGCCGTTGCCGCAGGCGAGTATCTTCCCGTTCTGGTTCAGACATTGCACCATCCGTTCGGCCGCGGCCGCGATGGGCCGCGCGAGCGCATCCATCACCTGCAGTTTGAGGTGCGCGCTCTCGGAAAAGTTCTCGCTGATGCGGCTGATGAGATCCATTTCTTGGTACGGTTGTGGCTATTCTACCGATTCGGCACCGCCGCGTCTCTCGCGCATCGTTCCGCGCACGCGCTCTCACTCTCCAAATGCGTCCCGGATCCATTCGATGCGGGCGGGTTCGCCGCGGATGAGCAGCGCGTCGAAGCGGCACGGCGGCGCCTCGCCCAGTCGCGCGAGGTAATGGCGCGCCGCGGCGATGAGCCGCGAGCGTTTGGCGGGCGTGATGCTCGCGGCCGCGCCGCCGAAGGTTTCCGACCGGCGCCGGCGCACTTCGACGAACACCAGCGTGCCTCCTTCGCGTGCCACCACGTCGATTTCGCCGAAGCGGCAGCGGTAGTTGCGCGCGGTGACGACGAGGCCCTGGCCCCGCAGGTAATCGCACGCGAGCGCTTCGGCCGCTTCGCCGCGGCGGTTCATGGCGAATCGGCGTAGATCACGAGCTTGCCGTCGGCGAACTGCGCGCGCGTGAGTTCACGCACGTAGTAGCGGTTATTGCCCACGGTGAGCCGCCCGGTCACGCCGTCGAGGGGCTCGTGCTTGCCCTCGAGCAGCCCCAGTGCGATGCGGAAGGCGTCGATGCCGAGGGCGTAAAGGCGCTCCAGTTCCTGGTTCGCGTGGAACCCGGGCCGCGGGTAGATCATGACCGCGGGGTGATCCGGCTGCAGGACCCACGGCATGTCCACGAACCGCACGTTCGCCAGATCGAAGTGCACGAGCGCACCGCCGTTGCCGGGGAAGATGTAGGAAGTGGCGTAGAGGGGAAGCGCGCCGAGGTACGGCCGCACGGCGCGCGCACGCGGGAAATCGAGCGCGAGGAACGCCATGTCGGCGCCGGATTTGCCGACCGTCTGCCTGATGCGCGAGAGCTCGATGAGGTCGGTCGTGAACGCGCGTTCCGCCACGTGCCTGCCGCCCGAGCGGGTGAATTCGTCGATGAAGGCCTGGTGTATGCGCCGTGAGAGCGGCGTGTCGGCGACCATGGTCATGGCGTAAGCCCGGCCCTCCCGCGCCGCGAGCCGCGCAACCTGGCGCGCCTCGGACTCGGCGTGCAGGCTGAACGCGTACAGATTAGGGGGCAACGCGCTGAGCCCCTCCGGCACGTTCAAAGCGAGCGTCGGGATCGTGACGGCTTGGCTTGCGGCGAGGGCGGTAACGGCGTCGCGCGTGAGCGGTCCGACCGCGATTCTCGCGCCGGCAGCGAGCGCCTCGCGGTACGCCGCCACCGCCGATTGCGGATCGTCGGTGAGGGGATAAAGCCGTATTGGAAGCAGGTTCCTGCCCTGCGCTTTCGCCGCCGCCAGGAAGCCATTCTTCACCGCTTCGGCCGGGCGCCCGAAGGCGGCAGAGTTTGCCGGCAGCAGCAGCGCGACATGGGCATACGCCTGCTGCGGCTCGGCAGTGCGCGCGAGGGGCTTTGAAGAGGAGGCCGGTTCGCTGGCAAATCCCGCCGCCCCCCCGTATAGTAAGGCCGCCACGGACCAGACCCACAACCACGGATGGAGCAGTTTGAAGCGCATGGCGCTGCAGCAGGGGATTCCAGGCCCGCATTATATGTAGTTGCCACCCCGATTGGGAATCTGCGCGACATCACGTTGCGCGCACTCGACGTGCTGAGGGGCGTCGCGCTGGTGGCGGCTGAGGATACGCGGGTGACGGCGAGACTGCTTGGCCATTACCAGATCGCGACGACGCTCACTGCGCTGCACGCGCATAACGAGAAGGGCGTCATTCCGCGCCTGCTGCGTCTGCTCGCGCAGGGAAAATCCGTGGCGCTGGTGAGCGATGCGGGCACGCCGGCGATATCCGATCCGGGGGCGCAACTGGTGGCGGCTGCGCGCGCGGCGGGTCATCGCGTCGTTCCGGTCCCGGGGGCAAGCGCCCTCACGGCGGCGCTGTCCGCCGCCGGTTTCTCCGATCCGAGGTTCCTGTTCCAGGGATTTCTGCCGCAGCGCGCGGGCGAGCGGCGGCGCGTGATCGAGGCGTTGCGCACGGTCCGCTGGGCGCTGGTGTTCTACGAGGCGCCGCATCGCATCGACGCGGCGCTCGCCGATCTGTGCGAGCTCCTGGGGGCGGCGCGGCGCATCGTGATCGCACGCGAACTCACCAAGCTCTTTGAAACGATGCATGCGTGCACGCTCGGAGAGGCGCGGCAATGGCTCGCCGCGGACGCGAATCGCGCGCGCGGCGAATTCGTGCTGGTAGTGGAGGGCGCCGCGGATGCGGACGACGAGCCCGACCGCGCGCGCCGCGTGCTGGAAGTGCTGCTTGCCGAGGTTCCCCTCAAGCAAGCGGTCGCGCTCGCGGCCCGGATCACCGGCGCGAAGAAAAACGCCCTCTATGCGCTGGCGCTCAATCTGAAGAAGCGTGGCGAGTGACGAAAAAGTTTACCATTGACCCGGCCATGAACGAGATCACCCTCACCCGTCCCGACGACTGGCATCTGCATCTGCGAGACGGTGAGCCCATGCGTGCGGTGCTGGCAGATACGGCCCGGCGCTTTGGGCGCGCCATCGTGATGCCCAACCTGAGGCCCCCTGTCGTGACCACTGAGCTGGCGCTGAGCTACCGCGAGCGCGTGCGCGGCGCTTTACCGCAGGGCGCCGCGTTCGAGCCTCTGATGACGCTTTACCTCACCGACAATACGCACCCGCGCGAGATCGCCCGGGCGATGCAGAGCGGCGCGGTTCATGCAGTGAAGTACTATCCTGCGGGGGCCACCACCCATTCCGACTCGGGCGTGACCGATCTCGCGCGTTGCGAGCGGGTGTTCGAAGCGATGGAGGAGCACGGGCTGCCGCTTCTGGTGCATGGGGAAGTGACGGATCCCGAGGTCGACGTGTTCGATCGCGAGCGGGTGTTCCTGGAGCGCGTGCTGGCGCCGCTCGTGGAGCGCTACGCACGCTTGCGGGTGGTGGTCGAGCACATCACGACGCGCGAGGCCGTGCGCTTCGTGCTCGATGCGCCGCCTCGGGTGGCCGCGACGATCACCGCGCACCATCTTCTGCTCAACCGCAACGCACTGTTCGCGGGCGGAGTCAGGCCGCATCACTTTTGCCTGCCGGTGCTGAAGCGCGAGATGCACCGGCGCGCGCTGCTCGAGGCCGCGACCAGCGGCAATCCGAAGTTCTTCCTCGGCACGGATTCCGCGCCGCACGCGCGCCACACCAAGGAGACGGAATGCGGCTGCGCCGGGATCTACACCGCGCACGCCGGCATCGAGCTCTACGCCGAAGCGTTCGCGGCGTCGGGAGAGCTCGCGCGACTCGAGGCGTTCGCAAGTTTCCACGGCCCGGATTTCTACGGCCTGCCGCGTAATCAGCACACGATCACGCTGATCGAAAACGCATGGCGCGTGGCGCCGGAAGTGCCTTTCGGCGCCGACCGGCTGGTGCCTTTCCGGGCTGGTGAAAACGTCGCTTGGCAACTGGTGTCTTCCGGCGCGACGCCGGTGCGTTAAGAGGAGAAACGGTACGCAGTCAAGATGACATCGCCGCGCGCTCCGCATCCTTCCACACTCGGCATTGCCCCCGGAAACCTGTGGGTGTTCGGCTACGGATCGTTGATGTGGGATCCGGGCTTTCCGTTCCGGCGGTGGGCGCCGGCATTGGTTTTCGGCTATCACCGCGCGCTGTGCATCGCCTCCAACCGCTGGCGCGGCACGCCCGAACGCCCCGGATTGGTGCTGGGGCTCGAGCGCGGCGGCGCATGCCACGGCATTGCTTTCCGGGTGGCGCAGCGTGATGTTGCCACTGTCCTGGATGCGCTATGGGCGCGCGAGATGCGCCGCCCCGTCTATCGGGCGCGGCTGGTGCGCACGCGGCTACCGGACCGGGAGGTAAAGGCGCTCGCGTTCATCGCCGAGCCCACGCATGCCGCCCATGCCGGGGCACTTACGATAGAGGAGACTGCCCGCCGCATCGCCAACTGCCACGGCGCGCGCGGACCCAATCTCGACTACCTGGTCCGAACCATAAACCATCTCGCCGAACTCGGCGTGCGCGACCACAATCTATTGCGCGTGCTGGCCGCCGTGCATGAGATGCTGGCAGTGCGCCGCGCCGCCCGCGATTCTCGGGAGCGCGAGCCCTCCGGCGGTTCCCCTGCTACAATCCGCATTCGAAGCTGACCAGACAGTCGCTGCGTATCGATTCGATACGGAGAGGAAAGTCCGGGCTCCACAGGGTAGGGTGACGGCTAACGACCGTCCGCCGCGAGGCGAGGAACAGGGCCACAGAGATGAGACCGCCGATGGCCACCCGACTTCGCGTCGTGCAAGCGCCGCAAAGTCCCCTTAAGTGGGAAGGGTGGCACAGGCAAGGGTGAAACGGTGCGGTAAGAGCGCACCGCGTGCGCGGTAACGCACACGGCACGGCAACCTCCACCCGGAGCAACACCAAATAGGCAAGCGTTGACGCGACCCGCCGAGCTTGCGGGTAGGTGGCTCGAGTCGCCGAGCAATCTGCGACCTAGAGGAATGACTGTCGGGAGCCTCACGGCTTCGTACAGAACCCGGCTTATCGGTCAGCTTCGTTCCTTTTCTTATCTTGTTGCGATTCCGCAACAGCATTTTTTCGCCTAATTTGCTGATTTTAGGCGAAAATATCTTAGTACTTCACTTTTGATTTGATCGTTACCCGCATGTTTTTATTGATTATTTATGTCAACAATCCAACCTTAAAATGCGCCTGAAAGTTCTCACATAAGTCATTGTCTGAAATAAAGAAAACGCCTGTTATCGGCTTGACCCCCCCGGTCCTTTTGCATATAGTGGGTAAAAGTGGAGAAAAGTGGGAAAACACGCCACCCGCGTGGTGCGATGGCGTTGCGTCCCGCGGGGAAAAGGGGGTTTTGTGTTTCGGGGCATTGCGCAGCTCAACCTCGACAATAAAGGCCGGCTCGCCGTGCCCGCGCGTTATCGCGACACGCTCATCGAGCGCTGTGCGGGACATCTGGTGACCACGGCCGATGCCGACCGCTGCGTGCTCATCTATCCGCTTCCCGACTGGGAAACGATCCAGCAGAAGTTGGAGGGTTACTCGAACCTCGACCCACGCGTGCGCGAGTTGCAGCGAAGGCTGATCGGCTTCGCGGTTGACGTTGAAATGGACAGCGCGGGCCGGGTGCTGATCGCGCCTGCGTTGCGTGAGTTCGCGCAGCTCGAGAAGCGGATCGTGCTGGTCGGGCAGGGGAAGAAATTCGAACTGTGGAACAAGGACAACTGGGAACAGTTGATTGAACGGAGCAGCGGGTTTGGCGCGGCGGGTTTGCCGCCCGAACTGGAGGGGTTCTCCTTGTGAGCAGCCTGTCGCGTGCCTAGTTCCGACAGGCTGTTTGGCTCACATACCGCAGTCTTGCTGGAGGAGGCGGTTGAGGGATTGAACGTGCGAGCGGAGGGATGCTATGTCGACTGCACGTTCGGGCGCGGGGGACACAGTCGCGCGATTCTGGCGCGGCTCGGGCCCACCGGTCGCCTGATCGCGCTGGACCGCGATCCCGCGGCTATCCGCGCCGGCGGCGCGATCGCCGAGCGGCGCTTCGTGCTGCTGCACGAAGCCTTTGGCAGGCTCAAGCACGTGCTCGCAGGACTGGATGTCGCCTGCGTCGACGGCGTGCTGCTCGATCTGGGCGTGTCCTCGCCGCAGCTTGACGAGGACGCGCGGGGATTCAGTTTTCGCGCGGATGCGCCGCTCGACATGCGCATGGATCCGACACGTGGAATGACCGCGGCGCAATGGCTGGCGACGGCGACCGGGGCTCAAATCAGGGAGGTTATCGAGACCTATGGCGAAGAACGGTTTGCTAAACAGATTGCAGCAGCGATTGTTGCGGCTCGAGCGCGGGGACCT
>MEQT01000051.1 GCA_001770325.1 Betaproteobacteria bacterium RIFCSPLOWO2_02_64_14 | reverse complement strand
GGTATGCCCAGCCAATGCTTGCCGACGAGCTCGTAGTTCTGAAGACGGCCTTGCGCGTGCTGGGTGATCACGTGCATGTCCTGAAAATGGCGCTGGATCAGGTGGCCGTCAAAGACGGTGGTCGCGCCGCACGCAGTGTAGAGGCTCTCGACGACCTGGGCGGCGAGCCGTATGGCGTGCGTCGCCGCAACGCGCAACACCGCACGCCGCTCCATGCTCAACGTCGGCGCGTCCGATGACGTCGCTTCGTTCCAGATATCGCACACTGCTTCCATGAGAAAGGCGCGCCCGGAGCGCACGGCCGCTTCGGCCTGGCCGACGGCGAACTGGGTCATCACCTGATCGCGCAAGAGCCCCTGCATGTTGCGCGGCATCTTCGTGCCGGCGACCTCGAAAAACGCTTCGATGCAGCTACGCGCGAGGCCAAGGGCCACCATGCCGTCACCGGCCGCGAATCCCAGCGTAAGCGGAATCTTGTAGCGCGGACCCTCGCTCACCAGCGGTGCGCCGTAGGTGAGGACGGTGCGTTCCGCAGGCACGAATACATCGCTGAGCGCAAAGCTGTGGGTTCCGGTGCCGCGCATGCCCCGCACATGCCATGTGTCGATCAGCTCGACTTGACCGACCGGCACCATGCAATAGCGCGCCTCCGGCTTTCCGCCCAGCAGCCGGGCCTTGCCGTCTTCAATGACTGTCGCATGCGCAGCAACCCAGGAGGCGTGCCGGCAACCCGTGCTGAAAGGCTGGCGGCCGGTGACGCGGTATCCGCCTGGCACCACCACGGCTTGCGCGGTCGCCCCGGGGCTGTTCGACACTGCGCTGCGCGGCGTGTCGACCCAGATCTCGCGCGCCGCGTCACGCGCCATGCGCGCCGAATAGGTCGAGAAATTTGCGTTCTGGCTTATGGTCCAGGCGGTGCTGGCGTCGGCTTTGCCGATCTCCTCGATCGCCTGCACATAGGTCGGGAAGTCGATCTCGAGGCCGCCGACGGCGCGCGGCACGCACATGAGATACATGCCGGCGTCGGCGAGCGCGTGGAACACGGGCTTGGGCAGCTCGCGCCCGGCATCAATTTCGTCCGCGTTTGCGCGCACCAACGGCGCGAGCTTTTTGGCGGCTTCGATCGGCGACAGGGACGCGTCTGTCACGCTACTTTCATCAGGCCGCTTCTCGCGCGCTGCAGGTGAGATGCTCATGCCGTGACGCGCGCGTCCACCAGTTTGTCGTAGGTGCTCGCCGGGTTGATGAGTCCCCACGCGACCATGAAGTCGTAGGTGCGCTGGAACTCGGCCGGCGAGTACGGCTCGGGATAGTTGTAGCGCAGGCGTGGCAGGTGAAGGTCGGAGGGATCGAGTTTCACGATGTCCGCGGGCACCTCGGCCGTCAGGTGATGCAGCCAGGGGCGAATGTCCAGGTTGATCCTGTCCACGGCCTTGATGTGCGCGCGGTGCAGCGCGGTGAAGATCTCCGCGTTCACGGAGGGATCGGCGACTTCGAGTCCGTTGTAGAACGCCTCGCAAATCACCTTGCAGCCGAGCTTCTCCGCGGCCGAGATCCACGGTTCCATGACGGCGGCGGCCTGGATGCTGCCGTCGAGCACCGCCTTGAAACGCTGGTTCGGGATCCCCACGTGCACGGTCTTCACTTCGTTGCGGTTCATGAAGCCGGAGAGCATGCCGAGCGTGATGTAGTGCGAGCCCGCGTGAAAGTTGACCGCGATTTCGACATTCGCGAGGTCTTGCGGCACGTTATAGCGCGAGCCGCCGCGCACGATGATCGCCTGCGTCGATACCGCTGCGCGCTTGGTGATCACCTTCGCCCCCGCGCACGTGTCCTGCGTGCGCCGCATCTGGCCCCATTCGCAGGCGTGGTAGACGGAGAATTCGCCGCGCTCGATGCCCTCGTGCCAGAGAAAAGACTGGATTGCCGCGTGTTCCGTCGCCCTCGGCCCGGCCGCGGCGAGCATCGCCTTGCGCTTTTCGGGCAGCACAAGCTCGACGTCGAGGCCTTCCTGTTCGAAATAGCCCTCGCTCCTCGCCACGAGATCGGGCAGGGAAAAGACTGCGTTGTTGAGTTCGATGCGGGTTTTCTTCAGTTTGCCGGCCATCGCTGCTCTCCCACGGGATTGAAGTCGGAAGATTCGCGCTCGGGATGCGCTCCCGGCGCCTCATGAATATTACAGCAGGTCTGCACCGGCGTCGAAGCGCCGGGCGACGGCAGGGCGGCCGATACCGACACGACGCAGCCGCTCTCAGGCTCGCGGCTCTGACGTAACCTTCCGGCGTCCAGTGAGCGTGGGCATCGATCGAACCTGCTTTTTCCTTATCCATCATACGGCACCTTCAGCACTTTATTATTTATCGCCGGTTACGCGGTGATCGCGGTGAGCTTTCCACCCGCGCGGCGTGGGGAAAGGAAACTCAATTTCCGAGGGACTGTTGCGCCCACGCGGCGTAGGTGCCGGTGTCGATCATCCTGCGGCGTATCACGTGGCGCAGCACGTGCAATTCCTCCTCGGTCGGCGAAGGCGTTGCCGGAATCGCGCCGTTCACATCCAGCTCGAAACCGGTGTTGGCGCGGATATCGTCGAGCGTCCACGGCGGATGGATCGTATCGAGCTTGAACACCGCCGCGTTCTTGTCGAAGCGGAACGTCGCCTTGGGCGTCACCATCTTGCTGGGATGGCCGCGCCGCAGCACGTCGGGCGGCGTCGCGCCCGCGGCGGAGACGAAGTCCACCCGCTCCACCAGCGAGCGCCGCGTGTGCTCGGTGCGGAACACCACAGTGCGGCGCGCGGCGTAATAGATCATGCCCCCACCGTAGCCCCCGGGGAAACGCGCCTTGGGCCGCTCCGGATCGGGGCCCAACTGGTGCAGGTTGTAGTTGCCGTGGCGATCGATCTGTACGCCGCTCACGAAAAAGAGTCCCATTTCGCCGCGCTGCGCCAGGAAGTGGAACTGGCGCGAGGTGTGAAAAGGATCGAATGCGGAACGGAGGATGAGGATCTCCGCGTTCGGGGCGTGCAGTTCCCTTGCGAGCAGCAGGCCCGCCGCCGGAATCTGGGAAAGCGCCCCGCACGCGGAAATTTCGCCGTCGCGCACCTCGCGCGAGAGCAGCACCGCCATCAACTCGTCTTCAGAGTATTCCATCATTCCCCGACCGCGCGCGTGGGCTCGCGCCAGTGGCGCGGGACGAAGCGCTCCACGTACTCATCGTGATCCTTCACGCCCAGCACGTAGGTGCGAAGATACTCATCGAAGGAAGCATCGTCCTGCGATGCAGCCACGTACTCGGCCATGTGCGCCTTGTCCGGACTGTATAGGCCCGCGCAGCCGGCGGGATGGGCGCCGAACGGCGCGTGCGCGATCGTATCGACGTGGATCCCCGGGATGAACGCGCCCGTTGCTTCTTTCTCGGAAAGCCGGTCCACGATGTTCTCGGCGGTGACGATCACGTGCCGCGACGCTTCCGCCAGTATCACGACCTCCGCCTCGTAGCCGCAGGACACGTTGCCGTGCCGGTCCGCCTTCTGCGCGTGGAACACCGCGACGTCGGGCCGCATGGCCTTCGCCACCACGGTCTTCGTCTTGCCGTCGAATGGATCGACGGCGATCACCATGTCGTCGCGACGCTTGAGGAGATCCGTGCCGACCAGCCCGAGCACCGGCACGTAAGGCACTCCCATCGACCCAGCCTGGGCCTGTGAGTAGAGTACCCCTCAGGTGTTGTCGAGGGCCCTCACCCGCCCCGCCTGCACGTAGCGCGCGAAGTTGGGGCCGGTGCGGGCGAACTCGCCCAGCGTGAGGCTGGCCGTATCCACCGAGGCCACTGCGCCGGCGCCGACCAGGAAATCGATGTTGATCGCGCCGTTCACCACGCCCACCACACGCAGATTGCGAGTGCCCTGCCGCACCACCTGGCGCAGCAAAGCCATCGGCGAGCCGTGCATGTTGGCGCTCATGACCACCTGTGCCCCGCTTTTCACCTGGGCAGCGGCCACCTCCAGCGTCGTCAGTTTGTCGCGCATTGGGTGCTCCTTGGAATATTCACGCGTGCTCAGTTTAGCGCCTTGCAACCGATTCCGGCCAGCATGTGGAGGGCGCCCAGTTGCAGGAGGATGCCCACTCCGTCCGCGAGATACCAGCCCTCCGTCCAGGTGTCACCCACAAAGGTCGCGATGCCGACCTCGGCCATCTCGCAGCGCCTGCCGGTCGGCGGCAGTCCGTAGAAGCTCTGCGTGTTGGTGCCGCGCAGGTTGAACTGCATCCACACCTTGTCACCTTCGGCGATGAGCCCGGTGATGCGGTCGTTGCGACCCGGAAATGCGTGCGAAGGATCGAACTGGACCAGACCGTTCGCCTCACCGTAGTCACGCAGGTGCTGCAGCCCCCAACGCCGCTGCACGTAATGGGCCCGGTCTTCCTTCTGCGCGAACGAGGACTTGGAGCGGGCAACTTTCAGCTTGTTGCGCTCCTCTTGTGTCACGGGCGGTTTGGCCATGAGCCGCTTCACGACGGCATCGCCGTCCTCGCCGGCATCGGTCACGGACGGCACGATCAAGCGGCCGTCCTTGCGCGGCGGCAACTGCGTTCCGAGCTGCTTGAGCAGGCCCAGTTCATCGGCCATGAACCAGCCTTCCGTGATCCTCTCATCGGCGAGGCGAAATATCCCGATCTCGTGAATGTCGACGCGGCGCCCGGTCGGCGGAATCCCGAACAAATTGCCCTGGTGTGTGCCGGTGAACCGCCACAGCATCCCGACGCGGTCATCCTCGGCGATGAGGTCCTCGATGACATCGACGCGATCGGGAAAAGCGCCGCGCAAAAACGCCCCCGGTTCCGGAAATCCCTGGCCGGGTGCGTTGTTGGCCAGGTTCGACATGCCGCCGCGCAGGCGCGTGTAGCCCGGCGCCAGTATTTCGCGTATCGCCGCGGCTTCGTCCTGGGTGCCCTGCGATTCCTTGAGGCGGCGCACTGCCGCCTTGTTGCGTTCGAGCTGTGACACAGATCCGCTCATGCTTTGCCCCCGTTGCACGCCCTCTCCCCGACCCCCCTCGCGCCGCGCGCAAGGGGCAGCGTGACATGGGGCAGGGTCAACAATCGATATTCTCACAGCGGACAGCGACGGCTGCCAGAGGCCGTCTATCGGCGCGGAGACGCTGGACTATCTTGTTGTTTTGGCGTAATTAATCGCGGGCGGCACGCAGGCAGGTGCGACCTGATCCGCAACGGGAAACCCTCAGGCGATGCCTCCTGCCGCCGGGGAACGGCCGCGGAAACCTCTTGTCGTCACTCGAAACGTACGCCATGATTCATTGTCCACATTGTGATACGTCCCCTTTCATGGAGGTCCAAGTCCCGATCCGCTGATTTCCGATATCCGCCGAAACCGGTCAGTGCCGCGGAAAAACAGACGATCGCCCGTTGCTTGAAGAGGCGACCGTGAATTCACTTTGTCCACGAGGAGGAAACATGAATCAGGTCAAGTTCCGTATCGACCGTATTGCTGCATCGCTCATCGTCGCCGGCGCCGCGCTGCTGGGCGCGAACGCCGCGCAGGCTCAAGACAGCTATCCGGATCGTTCGATCCGGCTCATCGTGCCTTTCCCGCCCGGGGGCCAGACCGACAACGTGAGCCGGCGGCTCGGTGCAACGATCACGCCGATTCTCGGCCAGCAACTGGTCATCGACAATCGCGCCGGCGCCTCCGGCACGATCGGCAGCGGGGAGGCCGCCCGCGCGAAACCCGACGGCTACACGCTGCTGATGTCGACGTCGTCGACCCACGCGATCAATCCGACGGTGATGTCCAACATCTCGTACGACGCCGTGAAGGACTTCGCGCCGATCAGGGTGATCGGCACCGGCCCGATGACGATTTCGGTGCACCCGAGCGTACCGGCGCGAACCCTGAAGCAGTTGATCGCCGACATCAAGGCTCATCCCGGCGATTATTCCTACGGTAACGCGGGCGTGGGCAGCGTCAATCACCTCGGCGGCGAGCTGTTCAAGTTGCGCGCGGGGAAGCTCAAAATCCTGATGGTGCCGTACAAGGGCGCCGGCCCCGTCATGCAGGAACTGATCGGCGGCCAGATTCCGATGGCGTGCACGTCGCTGAGTTCGGTGCTTCCCCATCACCGGTCGGGACGCATACGCACGCTGGCGGTGATGAAGGATGAACGATCGACGAGCGCGCCGGATATCCCGACGGCCGTGGAGTCCGGCGTTCCCGGCGCGGTCGCCTACACCTTCAACATACTGCTCGCTCCCGCGGGGACGCCACGCAGCGCCATCGACTTTCTGGACGGCGCTTTGAAGAAGGTCATGAGCGATCGCACGTTCCTCGATACCCTCGTCAAGCTCGGCGTCGATCCGGTCACGGAATCCGACCCGGAAAAGGCGGCGGCGATGATGAGGACCGAAATCGAGAAATGGCGGCCGATCATCGAAACGCTGGGACTGAAGAAGTGACGAACCGCCCCTTGAACGCCCGGATGGGTCATCACCCCCGCGCAAAACGGGGGTTTCCGCGCGTTGCGCAAGCGAGGCAGTAGACTTCGGACGCTCAGTAGGACGTGAGGCCGCCGTCGAGCACCAGCGTCTGGCCGGTGACGTAGGCCGCCTGCGAATTCACTTCATCCACAAGGAGGAAACATGCACGAGGTCAAGTTCCGTATCAGCCGAGTTGCTGCAACCGTGATCGCCGCCGGCGCCGCGTCGCTGCTGGGCGCAAATGCCGGGCACGCCCAGAACAGCTTTCCGGATCGTGCGATCCGGTTGATCGTGCCATTCCCGCCCGGCGGCCAGACGGACAACGTAAGCCGGCGGCTCAGCACGACGATTGCGCCGATCCTCGGCCAGCAACTGGTTGTCGACAATCGCGGCGGCGCCGCCGGCACGCTCGGCGCCGGAGAGGTCGCCCGCGCCAAGCCCGACGGCTACACGCTGCTGGTGGCGACGACATCGACGCACACGCTCAGTCCGGTGGCGATGGCCGGCATTTCCTACGATCCCATTAAGGATTTCGCGCCGATTCGGGTGATCGGCACGGGTCCGATTTCGGTTTCGGTGCACCCGAGCGTGCCCGCGCGGACGCTCAAGCAACTGGTCGCCGACGCCAAGGCGCATCCGGGCAAGTATTCCTACGGCTCCTCGGGCGTGGCCAGCATCAATCATCTCGCCGGCGAGCTGTTCAAGATGCGCGCGGGCAAGCTCGAAATACTGCACGTGCCATACAAAGGCGCCGGCCCCGCCCTGGCGGAACTGATCGGCGGCCAGATTCCGATGACCTGCACGACGCTGAGCGGGGCGCTTCCCCATCACCGGTCGGGACGCGTGCGCACGCTGGCGGTGTTGAAGGAGGAGCGCTCGACCGGCGCACCCGACATTCCGACGGCCATAGAGGGAGGCGTTCCCGGCGCGGTCGCCTACACCTACAACATACTGCTCGCTCCGGCGGGGACGCCGCGCGGCGCCATCGACTTTCTGACCGGCGCCATGAACAAGGCAATGGCCGACCGCGCGTTTTTCGATGCGCTCATCAAGCTCGGCGTCGATCCGGTCACGGACTCCAACCCGGGCAAGGCGGCGGCGATGCTGAAGACCGAACTCGACAAATGGCGGCCGTTGATCGAATCGCTGGGACTGAAGAACTGACGCGCGCTCAGTAGGACGTCAGTCCGCCGTCGAGCACGAGGGTCTGGCCGGTGACGTAGGCCGCCTGCGCGCTGACGAGGTAACACACGGCGCGCGCCATCTCCTCCGGCCTGCCCAGGCGGTGCTGCGGAATGCGGTTGATGATCACCTCGCGGAAAGCGGGATTTTCAGCGAGGTGCGCCGCGCGCGACGGCGTTTCCGTTGCGCCCGGCGCGATCGCAAGCGCGATCGCCGCACCCAAACCCTGCGAGGCGCCTGTAACCAGCGCCGCCCGCCGCTCCGTCGATTTCTGCTCCCCCATCACACCTCCTCAATGCCAAACCGCTACAATTTCATCCCCGTTCCGGCATCTTCCATGCACATGCCATTCGCACGCGTTGGCGATCTCGAGATTCACTACGATCTCGCGGAT
>MEQT01000050.1:6759-36649 GCA_001770325.1 Betaproteobacteria bacterium RIFCSPLOWO2_02_64_14 | reverse complement strand
GCGCCCGACGCTCGCGACCTACGCCGCGACGCGCGAGGAGCTGGTGAAGGGCGCGCGCGAACTGTTCGCTGTCGTGAAGAGCGGGAAGGTAAAGATCTCGGTCAACCAGACCTATCCGCTCAAGGATGCCGCGCAGGCGCAGCAGGATCTCGAAGCGCGCAAGACCACGGGGTCGACGGTCCTACTGCCGTAGGGCAGATTTGTAGCGCGGCAATCCTTTGCCGCGAACGATGCCGGCAAAGGATTGCCGGCCTACAGTTCGAGGAACTTGAAGATCGCGGTGTGATCGCTCGCGGCGCCGAGCGAGTGTTCGGTGTCGTTCCACATGTCCGCGGTATGGCGTGCCATGCGGGTCGAGCCGCCCATCGCCGCGGCGACTTCCAGCGCGGTGCGCACGTCTTTCGCCATCAGGCCCGTGGTGAAGCCGGCGTTGAATGCGCCCGATAGCATGAACTGCTTGACCTTGTTCTTCGTCGTGTTGTTCATGCCGCTCGAGGCGTTGAGGATGTCGACGATCACGTTCGGATCGAGACCGAAACGCTGCCCCGCGATCACGGCTTCGCAGGTGGCGACCAGGCCCGCCGCGTTGACGTAATTATTGAGCGCCTTGATCGCGTGTCCCGCGCCGAGCGGCCCGGCGTAGAAGATCTGGTTGCCGAGCTTCTCGAACAGCGGCCGGCACTGCTCGAAGATCGTGTGGTCACCGCCCACCATGATGGCAAGCGTGCCGGCGATGGCGCCGCGCACGCCGTTTGACACCGGCGCGTCGATCAGCCGCACCCCGCGCGCCTCCAGGATGGCGCCGAGTTCGCGCGTGCCGATCGGGGAGGAGGAACTCATGTCGATCACCAGCGCGCCCGGATCCAGCGCCGCCGCAACGGATTCCCCGAAATCGTCGTCATGCCCGCACAGCACCTCGCGCACCGCCTTGCCGTCGGGCAACATGGTGATGACCGTCGTGCAACTTGCGCCGATCTCGGCGAGGCTGCGGGCGACCTCGACTTCGTGGGTGGCTGCGAGCGCGTTGGTGCGTTCGGGGTTGACGTCGTAGATCATGAGCTTGTGGTTCGCCTTGACGAGATTCGCCGCCATGGGCGTGCCCATCGCGCCGATGCCGACGAAGCCGATTTTTCCCGAGAGTGAAGTCATGTCTGCTCCTGAAATGCATTTAGCGAAGAGAACACAACAAACGCAGGTTGGAGTGAGTGGCGCGAACCCCAACGATTCACGCGGGCCTTGCCGTGTTGGGGTGAGCTGCGCTTACCCCAACCTACGCCCATGTCCCAAGCTGCACGAATTCGAGCCACCCGCGTTCGCTTTTAGTCGCCGATGGGGTAATCGGCGCCCACGCTGCGGTCACGCGCTAGCTTGAGAACGCGCGCGCCGACATAGAGATCCTGCACCGCCATGCCGTGCGATTCGTAAAGGGTGATCTGATCATCGCTCGAGCGGCCGGGCAGCCGTTGCAGCATGATTTCCCCGATCTCGGGCAGTGCGTCCCATTGGACGGATCCCTTCTCGACGGCGGGCAGGAGGTCGCCGCATTCGTTCTGCGCCGTATTGCGCGAGTCCACCGCGATCACGTCGCACTTCCCGACCGCGGCCTCGTCGATCTCGCGCCGGATGAGCGAATTGGATCCCGCGGCGTTGATATGCTGGCCGGCTTCCAGCCATTCGCCCTCGAGGACCGGGTTCGCGGCATTGGTGATGACGTTGACGATGTCCGCGCCGCGCACGGCCTCGGCCGGATTGGAAGCGACGCGCAACTGCGCAGCGATTTTCGATTTCATGGTCTCGCAGAATTTGCGCGCCCGCTCCTCGGTGCGGCTGTAGACGCGCACTTCGCGGATGCCGCGTACCCCGCAGACCGCTTCGAGCTGTCCCACGGCCTGCTTGCCGGCGCCGATCATTGCCACCACCGCCGCATTCTTGCGGGCAAGGTAGCGCGAGGCGGCGCCGCTCGCCGCGCCGGTGCGCATCATGCCGAGGTGGCTCGCCTGCATGATCGCTTCGAGGGCGCCGCTGTCCATGTTGAAGAGGTTGACGAAGAAGCGCGTGCCCTTGCCGCGGCAGGAGTAGTAGGCCTTGAAGCCGATCAGTCTCAGCTCGTGAGAGGCCGCCTGCATGACGTGCTGTGTGCCAGCGGGCACGTGCGTGCGCACGCGCGGCACATCGAGCGCCTTGCCGAGGGCGCGATCCCTCAACGCGCGCTCGACCGCCTCCAGTGCGTCGGGCATCGTCAGGAGCTGCTTGACGTCGGATTCACTCAGGTATCGAATCATTACTTCAGGATTGAGGATTGAGGATTGAGGATTGAGGATTGAGGATTGAGGATTGAGGATCGCGCGTGATGTGACTTTGATAAAAGGTGTTCCTGTCATTCCCGCGCAGGCGGGAATCCATGACGTCTAAGAAAGCAGTGGAACATTGGATCCCCGCCTTCGCGAGGACGACATGATGCGAGGTTCCCCTGACGCGTCGTGCCTTGACTGAATCATCCTGGAGTCCTTCGCGTTCATGCATTTGATCTCGCTTTCAACGCTTCGGCACGGATCGCGGAGAGCGTGGTGCGCGGCGTGATCGCTTCGGGGTCGACCCGCAGTTCGAGCAGCGCCGCGGTTTTCGCCGTCCACGCGCGCTCGAAGGCTGCCTCGAAGTCCTGTGTCCGCTCCACGGTCTCGCCGTGCAGACCGTAGGCGCGCGCCAGCGCCGCAAAATCCGGGTTCCTGAGTCCCGTGCCGCTCACGCGCCCAGGAAACTCGCGCTCCTGGTGCATGCGGATGGTGCCGTACATGCCGTTGTTGACGACGACGAATACGATCTTCAGGTCGTATTGCATCGCGGTCGCGAGTTCCTGCCCGTTCATGAGGAAGCAGCCGTCGCCGGAAAACGAAACCACGGGACAGTCGGGATGGACGAGCTTTGCCGCGACGGCTGACGGCACGCCGTAGCCCATCGCGCCGCTCGTGGGCGCAAGCTGCGTGCGAAAACCGGTATAGCGGTAGAAACGATGCACCCAGAGCGAAAAATTCCCGGCGCCGTTGGTGACGATGCTCTCCGGCGGTAATCTGCCGCGCAGGAAACTCACCACTTCACTCATGTTGAGCGCGCCCGGCGCGGCGACCGGTTGCTGCCAGGCCTCGAAATCCGCGCGCGCGCCTTCGGTCCACTCGTCCCAGACATTGCGCGTCGACGTGAGCTTGCGCGCTGCCGCCGCGAATTCCGGCATGCCGGAATTGATCAGCAGGTCGCCCTGGTAAACGCGGCCCAGTTCCTCCGCGCCGGGGTGAACGTGAACGAACTTCTGTTTCGGGCGCGGCACCTCCACCAGCGTATAGCCGGCGGTGGTCCACTCGCCCAGGCGTGCGCCGACGGCAAGCAGCAGGTCGCAATTCTTGACGCGCTCTGCGAGCCTGGGATTGAGCCCCACCGCCACGTCGCCGACGTAGTGCGGATCCCGGTTGTCGATGAGGTCCTGGGCCCGAAACGACGCGGCGACCGGCAGGTTGAATGCCGTCGCAAAAGCGAGGAAGTCGTCGCAAGCCGGCCGGCTCCAGCCGCCGCCGCCCGCGATCACGATGGGACGCTCCGCCTGCGCCAGCATCTGCCGCAACTGATCGATCGCGGCTGGGCTGGGGTAAGCGGCGACCCGCTGGTAGCGCCCGCCGGTGGCAACCGTGGCGGTCTGCGTTTGCATGTCCTCGGGCAACGCCAGCACCACCGGGCCCGGCCTTCCCGAGACCGCAGTGTGAAAGGCGTGGCTCACGTACTCGGGAACGCGGTCGGCGCGGTCGATCTGCGCCACCCACTTGCTCATCGGCCCGTACATGCGGCGAAAGTCGACTTCCTGGAACGCTTCGCGCTCGGCCACGTCGCCACCGACCTGGCCAATGAAGAGGATCACCGGTGTCGAGTCCTGGAACGCGGTGTGAAGACCGACGCAGGCATTGCTCGCCCCCGGTCCGCGCGTGACGAAGCAGATGCCGGGGCGTCCCGTGAGCTTGCCGTAGGCGTCCGCCATATTCGCCGCGCCGCCTTCCTGGCGGCAGATGATGAACCGGATCTCCTCGCGCGCATCATGCAACGCGTCGAGCACCGCGAGATACGATTCGCCGGGCACGCCAAACGCAAGATCCGCGCCGTGAACCTTAAGGGAATCGACCAAGAGCTGCCCGCCGGAACGCGGAGCAGGGGCCCCTTGGGGATGCGACCGTGGAGGCGGGCTGGCAGCCGCTGCGATGTTGCTGCTTTGTTCGCGATTACTTTCGGGAGGCTGCCCGCCGGAGCGTGCAAGGATCGTCTCGCTGGCATTCATGGTTGGTTGTGCATCGTGGGACGGGAGATGACGTTGCCGAAGCGCCGCGACGGGGTGCCGGATCGCGGCTGGGCCTGCTCGTCATTCTACCGCTTTTGCGGACGTCCACAGCAACCAGCGAAGCGTTTGCAGACTATCTCGACTGACTGTCCCTCCCCGGGACCCGATGTGCCGCGGTCCTGATCGAGGCGGTGAGCTTCGCGCAATCGCTGTCCTTCCCGGGGCCGGTCTCGATCAGCGGCAGCAATGCCGCAAGGGGATTGATCAAAGCCAGCAGCGCCGCGCTTCCCGCGCGCAACGAGATCGTGGGCTTGTCGAGCTCGATACCGGGATCAGAGAAGGTGCCGGTAACATGCAAAGGCCCCCGCAGCGATAGTATGCTCGGATTCTTGGGCAGCGGGACGAGCGTGAGAGCCAGCGTTTCGTCGCGCAGATTGACGTTGCCGCTGC
This sequence comes from Betaproteobacteria bacterium RIFCSPLOWO2_02_64_14, assembly GCA_001770325.1. Lineage (GTDB taxonomy): Bacteria > Pseudomonadota > Gammaproteobacteria > Burkholderiales > SG8-41 > DSOT01. The sequence goes on along the minus strand of MEQT01000050.1, from coordinate 31,884 downwards.
CCGTGATATTGGTGTCGCTCGTGTCGACGACGAGCACGCTCGCTGTCATCAGCCCCTGTTTGGCGTTGAACGCCGTCACCGCGCAGTGCAGCTTCGCATTGCGGTCGCCAAACACCATGAACCTCACGACCTTCGCTCCATTCGCCCCTGCGATTGCGAGCAGCAGATTGCTGACATCGCCTCCCGACGACACGAGCGCAAGCCGGCCGTCGGCCACGCCAAGGATTTCGCCGATCGAATTCCCGCTGCCGGTGAGCTTTGCCTCGCCGTCGATCGTCCCGATTGCGCTGTCCAGTATCTCCGCCTTCGGAACCAGGCGATTGATATGCAGGCGCCGGAATTGCGTATCGATGCGCGCCTGGATCTTCGCAGGGCGCGCATCGAACCGGACGTTCGATCGCATTTCGCCGCCGCCGATACCGAAGTTAAGCGGCGCGAGCTGCATCAGCCCGTCCCGCAGGACGAGGCGCGCATTGAGATTGTCGAGTGGAAGCCGGTCGCGGTTGGTAAAGCGCCGGGCGACGAGTTTGACGTCGGCATCGGCGCGGCGCAGCTTCTCGAGATCGAACTTCTCATGCGGCAGGACGCGCGATGTGCGCGCATTGCCCGTTCCCGGATTCGCGCCGACAAAGCCGCCGAGATCGGCAATATCGAGCAGCGACGACTTCAGGTCGCCGCGCAGAAACGGCCGCGCTCCGCTGGTATCGACGCTGAAGGTGCCGCTGAGGTCGCTGCGGCCGACCGTGCCGCGGAAGCGCTCGAACCGCCAGATGTTGTCGGCCCTCGACAGCCGGCCCGTCAGCCGGTACGGCGCCGTCGCGGGCAGCACGATGCGCAGCGGATCGGACAGGGTGGCGAGATTCCTGCCCGCAATGGTGAAACGCGCATTGACCCGGCTCAGCCCGGCGAGACCGTAAACCGATCCTTCGAGGTTGATCGAGGTGGCGCCTATCGTGGATTGCAGCAGCAGCGGATAGGGCGTGCCTTCGTCGGCCAACGTAAGGAGTCCGCCTCCCGCGCCGCTCGCCTTGAGCGGGATGCCATGCACGCGGCCTTCGGCGTTGAATCTGAGCTGGTATTTTTCTTCCGCGACCGTCTTCAACCGCGCGCGCAGCACCGTATCCGAAACCTCATCCCGGAATTCGAGTTGACCGTTGTCGACCTGCAATGTCCCGATGCGAGGCGACTCCGCAGTCGCCTGCTCGGACGGGCGAAGGATCCAGTTGCGCCGCCCTTCGCGGTCGCGCTGCAGCAGGACGACGGGTGACTTGAGGGTGACGTCCGGGAGTACCAGCTTCCCTCGCAGCAAATCGGGCAGGCTGACGGAAAACTCGACGTGGTCAGCGGAGATCATGGGCGCCTTTCTGCCCCAATCCGCATTGCCGAGCGTGACGCGTTGCGCGCTGACGCGCGGCGTCAGCGAGAACGGGTGTACCTGCAGGTCGCCTTCCACGGCAAGGTCACGGCCGGTCCGCTCCTTGACCTGGGTGGAGAGCCAGGGTCGCGCCGTGTTCCAGTCGAAGAGGGCGAGCGCCAGCACGCCCAGCCCCGTGGTAGCGACGAGTACCGAGGTTATCGCAACCAGCGTCCTGCCGATGGTCGTCATCGTTGTTTCGCGGGACCCCGCGGGCACCCGGCCGAGTTCGTCACCGATGGCGCAAACGCTGCCGCGGCGGGCCTACGACCCTTTGAGAATGATCAGGTGGTTCGTGACCGATTTGACGCCGTCCACATTCAACGCCACCTGCGCGGCCTTGTCGCGGCGTGCGGCCGTATCCGCCGTGCCGTACAGGGTGATTGCACCGCTCGCTGCGTCGACATCGATTGCCAGCGCCTGGAGACCCGGTTCGGTGCTCAGGGCGGACCTCACCTTGGCACTCAATGCAGTATCAGCGGTGCTCTTGCCGGCTGCGCCAGACTTTGCGCTGCTGACGCCGGCGGCGTGATTTGCTTTCTGGTCTGCGATGTCTGCTGCCTGCTCCCATCCGCGCCCGCCATCAACGATCGCCCGATCGCTGTCCTTGCCGGCTTTCTCGATCGAAGGCCCCTGGTTGCATGCTCCCAGACTCAGCGCAGACGCGGCTGCCAGTACCAGCAACAATACGTCATGAGCGTGCAGCTTCCCGCGAGAGTTCATGATGTCCTCCATTGAATGAGGGACTCAGTCACCGGTTTCTTCGGAACGCTCCCTGGCATTGCGGGCATTGGTGTGGCACGCGTGCCGGTGAGACTCCTCCCAAGCCCTCACGCGGCGCTCGGCCGCGTCAGTGGCGATTCCGAAGGTTTCCTGGATCTTGCCGACGAGCTGGTCCCGCTGGCCGGCGATGATGTGGATCTGGTTATCGGTCAACCGTCCCCATTTCTCCCTGACCTTGCCTTTGATCTGCTTCCAGTTGCCCCCCGTGCGTTGCCAGTTCATGAAATGTGCCTCCGGGCAATCATGGGCGATCAGTCAGGGTTCACGGCAGTTCGTGTTTGGCCACGCGGCGTCACATACGCTCCTGGGTGTCCTTCGAGGTGCCCTGAAGTTTTTCACCGCCGCGTTCGATGTCCTTGCCCAGTCCGTGGAACGTGTTGCATCCCGCCAGTCCGGTGACCATCAATGCCAACAACAAAACCACGAGCTTTTTCATGATCGCCTCCTGTTTTCACTTTCAATTAGCCGTCCCGCTCTCCAGGAACGGACAACGCGATGCGTAGAACCGCGTGCTGCCCGTTCCGGCCATGGAATGCAGGCAGATGCCGTGCCAGAGTTGAAGTGGCAACAAAAACAGATCGTTACGGTCGGGTATCGGGCGACCCAAGGCCGGAGAATGTCGTCAGCGAGCGACGGCGGGTGGGGCTTGCCGGGTATCTGCCTGAAGCGACGCGATTTTCCTCGTCGGTTGGCGGCAACAGCGCGCCGTCGCAGGGGGTGGCGCGGTTACCGGGAGAACCAGCGCCAGCGCTTCTTCTCGATCGTCCTTGCCAATTCAACCAGCGCCGCGTCGTTCAGCAGCGTGATCGGCCTGCCGCGGGCAAAGTCGCGGGCGTTGGCGGAGAATGCCCCGGCGGTAATGCAAACGCAATTGAACGCGTCCTGCTTTTCCATCGCGTTGACCAGTTCCCGCACCGGGGCGTCACCGACCTGATTTACTTTCCAGCGCCGGCATTGCACGAGCGTGATCTGTCCCTTTTTCGCGAGCTGGAAGTCGAAAGCCGCGCTATTTGACAATTCGACGGAATAACCCTGGCGGCGGTAGGCCTCGCCCACGACGAGACTGAAGTTCTCCCACGGCATGGCGCGCAATGCCGCAAGCCGCTCCTCGACATTCGCGGACGGGCCCGCTCGCAACTGTCGAAAGGCAAGGTAGACGGCGAGAGCCGCGAACGGCAACGCCACGAACGGCGCGATCGGCGGGAATACGAACTGCATGACGCCGAAGATCAGCACGGCGAGGAGCAGCGTCAACCACCACGGCTGGCGCGACAGGATGTGGAACAGCGATTCGCGCGCCATGGTGTGCGGCTCCGCCCGTCCCTTAACCGACACTGCCGTCCGCGGCGCGGCGGAGTACCTTGCCAGGCGTGGCGCCGGTGTGCGCGGCGTTCTCCACCACGACGGTGCCATTGACGATCACGGTGGTGCGCGTTCCAGTCGGGTACTGGTGCGGATCGTCGTAGGTCGCGCGGTCGGTGAAGTCGGCGGGATCGAACAGGGTGATATCGGCGCGGTATCCAGGCCGCAGCAGGCCGCGGTCCCTGAGGTTGAGCGCTTTCGCCGTGGCGCCGGTCATCTTGTGGATCGCTGTTTCGAGCGGGAGCAGTTTCTGTTCGCCGACGTAGCGCCCTATGACGCGCGGAAACGTTCCGTAGAAGCGCGGGTGCGGCATGCCCTGGCTCACTGTGCCGTAAGTGGCGACGCAGTTGCCGTCGGAGCCCACCAGCGCAGCGGGTGAGCGCACGATTTCGCGGATGTCATCTTCGGAAATCGCGATTACCAGCACGCGCGTCGTGCCCATGTCCTCGATGAGGTAGTCACATACCACGTCGATGGGATCGTGCCCGCGCTCGGCGGCGAGCTGCGCGATGGTGCGTCCGGCGTGTTGGGGCAGATGGGGCGAAATCGAGATCTGCACGCAATCCCATGCGGGAATGCGGCCCCAGTTGTTGAGTCCGCTGCGCGCGATGTCGGCCCGAATCCGCTCACGGGTTTCCCTGAGCGCCAGGCGCGTGATCATGGCAGCGACGCCGCCGGCCTGCACCCATTGCGGCATCAGATTCTTGAGCGGATTGCTGCCCGCGCTGTAAGGATAGGAGTCGCAATCGACCGCGAGCCCGCGCTCCTTTGCAGCAGCAATTCTTGCGAGCGCGATTGCGGCTGTGCCCCAGTTGTCCATGCCCGAGCACTTGAAGTGTACGATCTCGACGTGGATGCGGCAGGTCTGCGCGATGTCGATCGCCTCGTCCACCGCCTCGAGAACGTGATTGGATTCGTCCCGAACGTGCGTGAAGTAAGCCGCGTTGTGGCGTTTCAACGCGTAGCACAGCGCCACCATTTCGTCGCGGTTGGCGTACGAACCCGGCGACGTAAACAACCCGGAAGACATGCCGAGCGCGCCGGCCGCGAGCCCTTCCTCCAGGAGCGCGATCATCTGCTGCATCTCGTGCGCCGCGGGCGCGCGCTCGTCCATCCCCATCGCCATCAGCCGCAGTGTGTGATGGCCTACCAGCATGCCGGCGTTGACCGCGGTGGCCGGGAAGCTATCGAGGTACTCGCCGAACGTCCGCTCGCGAAACGGCAGCCATGGCGCGGTCGGGGAAAGGTAATCCCTGAGCAACGCCACCTTGCCCGGCAGGCATGGAGCGACCGAGTAGCCGCAATGCCCGATGATTTCGGTGGTCACGCCCTGGCGCACCTTGCTCTCGGCCTTGGGGTTGATCGGCAGCGTGAAATCCGAGTGTGTCTTGATGTCGATGAAGCCGGGGCTGACGGCGAGACCATTCGCGTCGATCGTCTTGAAGCCGGTCCCCACCAGCTCGGGCCCGACGGCGGCGATGCGGTTGCCATTTATGCCAACATCCGCGCGCACGGGCGCCGTGCCGCTCCCGTCGAAGAGGAGTCCGTCGCGTATCAGGATGTCGCAGTGCATGGAAGCCGCCGTGATCAGGCCCGCTATTCTATGCGATGTGAGAACCTGGGCTGCCTTCCCAACTTAAGACACCGCCCATATACTCTGTGCCTGATGGTTTACCGTGCTCGGGTTGAACGTAAATCTGTGGATATGCACCAGGAAGGCGAATTCTTGATCGCTGGAAGGACTGTTTTTCCGTTGCGTCCTTTGCGTCTCTGTGCTTGACTTTCTCCGGAGAATGCGCGCGTGGCAGAAGCCGGTAGCGGGCCGCTGACGGGCGTCAAGGTTCTGGAACTCGGCACGCTGATCGCCGGGCCGGTCTGCGCGCGCATGCTCGCGGAATTCGGAGCCGAGGTGGTCAAGATCGAGGCGCCGGACGGCGGCGACCAATTGCGCCAGTGGCGCAAGATGTACCAGGGCACTTCGCTCTGGTGGTACGTGCAGGCGCGCAACAAGAAATCCGTCACGGTCAACTTGCGCGCTCCCGAGGGCCAGGAGATCGTGCGCAAGCTCGCGCGCACGACCGACATCGTGATCGAGAATTTCCGGCCGGGCGCGCTGGAGAAGTGGGGCATAGGGTGGGAGCAGCTCTCGGCGCTGAATCCCCATCTCATCATGGTGCGGCTTTCCGGGTACGGTCAGGACGGCCCGTACCGTGACCGTCCGGGGTTCGGAGTGGTGGCGGAGGCGATGGGCGGCATGCGCTACGTCACGGGCTACCCCGACCGGCCGCCGGTGCGGATCGGCATATCGATTGGAGATTCGATTGCGGCGCTGCACGGTGTGATCGGCGCGCTGATGGCGCTCCATCAGCGGAACGTGAACGGCGGGCGCGGACAGTTCGTCGATGTCGCGCTGTATGAAGCGGTATTCAACATGATGGAGAGCTTGGTGCCCGAATTCGATGTCCTCGGCTTCAAGCGCGAGCGCGCGGGCAACGCGCTGCCGGGCATCACGCCGTCGAACACCTACGCGACGCGCGACGGCAGGTATGTGATCATCGGCGCGAATAACGACAACATCTTCAAGCGACTGATGACGGCAATCGGGCGGCCTGATCTCGCGGCGGATGCGACGCTCGCCGCGAACGAAGGGCGCGTGGCGCGCGCGGACGAACTCGACCAGGCGATCGAGCATTGGACGCGGGCGCACGATCTTGATGCCGTGCTAAAAGTACTGGAACGCGCAGAAGTGCCGTGCGGGCGAGTGTACGACGCCGAGGACATCGTCACGGACACGCACTACGCCGCGCGCCGGATGATCGAGCAGTGGCAACTGCCCGACGGGAAACCCATGCGCATACCGGCGGTCGTACCGAAGCTTTCCGAGACTCCGGGCGGCACGCGCTGGCTCGGACCCGCCCTCGGCGCGCACACCGCCGAAATCCTGAAGTCGCTGGGTTACAGCGCCGAGCGCCAACAGGAACTCAGGCAGAGGGGCGTGATCTAGCCTCGATCGGGCGCAATTGGGCAGTGTCTCAGTTTGATCGTAACAGTCCAAGAACCGATCAAGGATTGCTTGCAACGCTTGGCAGTCTCGCACATCCTGATAGCCTGTAGCCTCGTCTACGAGGGCGATAATCCCGATTTGCGCCAATCCCCGCATCAGGATGTCGCAGGCTTTAACTATATGTTCATATTGAGTCGGCACCTTCCCCGAGGTTGCCAAGCACTCATCCCTGAATCGCTTAAGTCTGCAAGACCGCGCCCGGATAGTTGGATGCCTCACGGAAGGCATGAGCATGCGCGCCGCGAGCCCTATCGTGCTCAACAACGCGCGCATGCTGGGAGCAAATTCGCGGCGATTGCTGCGCACCGTTTACCTGCCGTCGGCCACGAGTTAGGTGTTTTCCAGCCTGCACACCTCGGTCGGCATGGCGTTCGTGGAGGCCGTGGTGGGCGAGTACCCTGGGGTCCGCGACTGCTGTCGCTTGCGGGCGACAGTTTGCCAGTGCGCCTCGACACCCAAATGGCACATTGCGCGAACAGCCCATTGAGCGTAAATTTTCTGGCAAGATATGCCGGGTGCTGGGCGGCAAGATCGTACCAGCGTGCCGTGCGCCCACGTGCACGGTTTTGGAGAACCACACGCCATGAATGACCTGCTGCTGTTCGTGACGGGACCGCTTCCAGGCCGCGTGCTCCCTGCCGCATACGATCCGGGATTGGTCGCGCTGTCGTACATCGTCGCATCGCTCGCGGCCTACACCGCCATTGACCTCGCGGGGCGGGTCAGCGAATTCCGCGCCGAACCGCGGCGGGCTGCCGCGTGGCTGATCGGCGGCGCGTTCGCGATGGGCGCCGGCATCTGGTCGATGCATTTCGTGGCGATGCTTGCTTACCAGCTTCCGATTCCGGTTCGATTCGAGCCATGGACGACGCTTGCGTCCATGGTCGCGGCGATCGCGACCTCAGGCTTCGCCCTGTACATCGTCACGCGCGGCACCTTGTCCTGGCGGCGCCTCCTGGTCAGTGGCGCGGTGATGGGGGCGGGAATCGGCACCATGCACTACACGGGCATGGCCGCCATGCGCCTCGATGCGCTGGTGATGTATTACATCACGCCGTGGCTGCTCTCCATCGTCAACGCGATCGTGTGCTCGACCATCGCGATCTGGCTGGTGTTCCGTCTCGGGGGCACCGGCTTGATCAGCAAGGTGCTGGCCGCATTGGTGATGGGTGTGGCGATTGCGGGTATGCACTATACCGGCATGTACGCGACGGTCTGCGTGTCCACCGGCCAGGCCGCGGTGGCGGCCACCGGCCTCGATCCGGTGCTGCTTGCGTTAGCGATCGGGGTAGTGACGCTGCTGATCATGACCATGGCGCTCACGGTTTCGCTGCAAAGCCAGCTCACCTCACATACATTGAGGCAACAGAATGAGCTGCTCAAGGTCGAGGTCGAGCAGCGGCGCACCGCCGAAGCCGAATTGCAGCATCACCGTGACAACCTACAGGCGTTGGTCGACGAGCGCACGCGAGAGCTATCGCAGGCTAACGTCGAACTGCGTGGGAGCGAGGGGCGTAAGGGCGCGATGCTTGAGTCTGCCCTGGACTGCGTGATCTGCATGGATTCCAATGGCATGATCACGGAATTCAACCCGGCCGCCGAAGCCACATTTGGTTATAGCCGCGCCGATGTCGTGGGCAGAGAACTTGCATCGACGATCGCACCCCAGTCCCAGCGCGAGGCGCACCGTCGTGGCCTGCAGCACTACGTTGCCACGGGCGAGGGGCCCATCCTTGGCAGACGACGCGAACTCACGGCGTTGCGCGCCGACGGCACCGAATTTCCGATCGAATTGGCCGTCAGCGCTATCCAGGTCAACCACGTGCCGATGTTTGCGGCTTATTTGCGCGACATCACGGAGCGCAAGCGCTCCGAGCAGGAGTTGCAAACTACGAAGGAAGCCGCCGAGGCCGCAAGCCGCGCCAAGAGCGAGTTTCTGGCGACGATGAGTCACGAAATCCGCACGCCGATGAACGGCGTACTCGGTATGACCGAGCTGCTTTTGGGCACGCAGTTGGACGCCAGGCAGCGCAGATTTGCGGAGACTGCGCACCGGTCGGGCGTTGCGCTGCTTTCCATCATCAACGATATTCTTGATTTCTCCAAGATCGAGGCGGGAAAGGTTGAGCTCCGGACCCGCCCGTTCGATCTGCGGGAACTGGTGGAAGAGGTTGCGGATACCCTGGCTGAGGAGGCCCGCCGCAAGAAACTGGAGTTCAACTGCCTGATACCCGCCGCGGTGCCTACGAGGGTCCAGGGCAGCCCTGTCTGGTTGCGCCAGGTACTGATCAATCTGGCCGGCAACGCGATCAAGTACACGGAGCGCGGCGAAGTGATGGTGCGTGTTGCAGCTACGGAGGAGACCGCCGATGCGGTATTGCTCCGTTTCGAGGTGAAAGACACGGGCATCGGCATCGCGGACGATCAACTCGAACGCATATTCGAGCCGTTCACCCAGGCGAAGGGCCAGTCCCGCCGCAAATATGGCGGTACCGGGCTCGGGTTGTCGATCTGCAAGCAGCTGGTGGAGAAGATGGGCGGCGAGATCGGCGTCGTAAGCGTGCCGGGGGCAAGCTCGACCTTCTGGTTCAAGCTCCGGGTGATGAAGCAGCCCGCTGACGCCGCGGCCGCTGCCGGAGCGGAGCGACCGATGCTGGGGCTGCGGGCGCTGATCGTCGATGACAACGCGACCAACCGGGAGATTCTCGGGCATCAGCTTGCGGCGGCGGGCGTGGATCATGACCAGGCCGACGCCGGCGCTCGCGCCCTCGAAAAACTGCGCGCCGCCGCATCGCAAGGCAAACGGTTTGGCATCGCTGTTACCGATGACGACATGCCAGGCATGGATGGAATCGAGCTCGCGCGCGCCATCCGCGCGGACCCGCTGCTCGCCGCCACGCCTCTCATCATGCTGAGTTCGGCCGGCCGTGACGAGCACGCGGCACGCGAGGCCGGGATCGAATACTGCCTGACGAGGCCGGTCCGGCAATCGCAGCTCTTTGATTGCCTGGTGAGCGCCATGGCGGGGACAACTCCCGCTGCCGCCGTGCGGCAGGCGCCGGGGGCGGCGAATCTTCAGGCGCACGTTCTTTTGGTGGAAGACAACCCGGTCAACCAGGAGCTTGCGCTGCAGATGCTGGAAGTCCTGGGGTGCCGCGCCGTGGTGGCGAACCACGGACGCGAGGCGCTCGAGGCGTTGGATCGGACTGCCTTCGACCTGATCCTCATGGATTGCCAGATGCCCGAGATGGACGGTTTCGAGGCGACGGCGGAAATCCGCCGCCGCGAGGCTGTGCAGACCAACGGGCGGCGCATTCCGATCATCGCGCTCACCGCCGGGGCGGTGGAGGGGGACCGGGAGAAGTGTCTCGCTGAGGGGATGGACGACTACGTGACCAAGCCGTTCTCGCTCGATCAGCTCGAGCGTGCGCTGCGGCGCTGGCTGCCCGCAGAGTGCAAGGCGCAGACCGGCGCGCCGTGCATCGACTTGCAGGTTCTGGAGCGCATGCGCGCGCTACGGGGCAACGGCGGCACGGACCTGGTGACGAGAATCATCAGCGTCTACCTCAAGGATGCACCGGGCCGGTTGCGCTCCCTTCAGGAGGCGGTGGCCCAGGGCGATACGGTAGCCATGGGCCGGACCGCGCACGCGTTCAAATCGGCCAGCGCCAATCTCGGCGCAGCGTCGCTCGCGAAACTGTGCCAGCGCATGGAGAGCCTCGGCCGCGCCAGCTCAACGGGCGGGGCTGACGGTTTACTGGCCGAGATCGATGCAGAATACGCGCAGGTCGCCGCGGAATTGTCGGCGCACGCGGGGAACATCGGGTCATGAGCGATCGCGACGTACAAGACCAAGCGCGGGTATTGATCGCTGACGATGAGGCTACTTCGCGACTCTTGACGCGCGAAACCCTGGAGCAATCGGGATTTTCTGTCGTGGAGGCTGAGGATGGCGGTGGGGCACTCTCGGCGTTCGATCGCGCCCGCCCGGATCTCGTGCTGCTCGACGTCGATATGCCCGACATGGATGGATTTTTGGTGTGCCGGAAACTGCGTGAGCGGCCGGGCGCGCAGTACGTTCCGATTGTCATGGTGACCGGCCGCGACGACGTGGATTCGATTAACGAGGCCTATGCGGCGGGGGCAACGGATTTTATCCCCAAGCCGATCAACTGGGCGCTGCTGGGGCACCGCGTACGCTACATCCTGCGCGCCAGCAACGCCGTACGCGAGCTGGGCAAGAGCGAAGAGAAGTTCCGACTCATCACAGAGAACTCGAGCGATTTTATCGCGATGCTGGATCGCGACGGCCGGCGGCTTTACAACAGCCCCTCGTATCGCGCGGTATTTGGTGACGTCGATCTGCCGGGGACCGACTCGTTCCAGGAGATTCATCCCGAAGACCGGGAGATGATACGCCGGATTTTCCGCGAGACCGTCGAAACGGGAATCGGACAGCAGGCCCGGTTTCGCTGGGTGCTGAAGGACGGCAGCGTGCGGTTTATCGAGTCCCAAGGCAATGTGATCCAGGACGAATCCGGGCTGGTATCCAAGGTCGTCGTGGTATCCCGCGATGTGACGGAGCGCGCGAAGCAGCAGGAAAAGATCGAGCGGCTCAGCCGGATCACGGCCGTCCTGAGCGGCATCAACTCGGCGATAGTGCGCACACGCGACCGGAAGGAAATGCTGGAAGAGGCTTGCCGCATTGCGGTGGATCACGGCAGGTTCGCGTTCGCATGGATCGGGCTGCTCGACCGAGCGACGATGCAAGTGGAGCCAGTCGCCTGGAGCGGAAGCGAACAAGGCCTGCTGAAACAGCTCCGGCTCAGCGCAAGGGAAGAAGTGCCGGAAGGCCAGGGGCTGGCCGGGCGCGCCGTACGGGGCAAGAAGCCGATCATCTGCAACGACATCGCTACGGATGAACTCTTGCAGGTTTCGAAGCCGGCTCTCGGCAAGGGGTTCCGATCGCTCGTGTTCTTGCCGCTGCTGGTGGAGGGGGAGTCTGTTGGAGTGTTCGCGCTATACGCGGCCGAGCCGGGAGTCTTCGATGACGAAGAGATGAAGCTCCTCCAGGAGCTCGCAGGAGACGTTTCCTTCGGTCTCGAGACCAACGAGAAGGCGCAACGGCTCGATTACCTGGCGTACTACGACGCGCTGACCGGACTACCCAACCGCAGCCTGTATCAGGAACGCTTGTCCCGGTTGACGGAAGCGGCAAGACCCGGTGCTACCAAGCAGGCAGTCGTGGTCGTCGACGTACGAGGGTTCCACGTGGTCAACGACAACCTGGGCCGCCACACCGGCGACACGTTACTCAGGCTCGTTGCGCAGCGCCTGCGGGAAAACGTCCGAGCCTCCGACACGCTCGGCCGGATCGGCGGCGACCAGTTCGGTCTGATCCTGACGGATGTCGCAAACGAAACTCAGATCGGCCTTCTTCTGGAAAAGATCTTTGGAGCCCTGGCTGAGCCCTTCCCGGCGAATGGCGAGCCGGTTCGCCTGTCGGTAAAAGGAGGCGTGACCGTTTTCCCGACGGCGACCGACGGTGCCAGTGCCGACGCGTTGCTGACGAACGCGGAGGCGGCGCTGAAAAAAGCAAAAGCCTCGCCGGAGACGTACCTGTTCTACGCGCCCCACATCAATGCTGCGATCGCGAACCGGTTGGCCCTGGAAAGCAAGCTGCGGCGGGCCCTGGACCAGCGGCAGTTCGTGCTGCACTACCAGCCCAAGGTCGAATCCCAGACGGGGCGCATCGTCGGCCTCGAAGGGCTCCTGCGCTGGAATGACCCGCACAAGGGCCTGATCCAGCCGTATCAGTTCATTCCGGTGCTTGAAGAAACCGGCATGATACTGGATGTCGGAAGCTGGGTATTGCAACAGGCGATGACGGACTACCAGAAATTGCAGGCAGGTGGTTTACCGCCTCCGCGTATCGCAGTCAACGTTTCCTCGATGCAAATGCGGCAGAAGGATTTCCCCGGCTACGTTGCGGCGGCGATTGGCGACGGCGGCGCCGGGACCAGTGGCCTGGATATCGAGATCACCGAAAGCGTTCTGATGGACGATATCGAACGCAGCATCGAAGCATTGCGCAAAATCCGGAAGATGGGAATCGGCGTCGCGCTCGACGATTTCGGAACGGGCTATTCTTCCCTCAGTTACATCGCCCGGTTGCCGGCAAACACGTTGAAGATCGACAAATCCTTCGTTGCCGACATGACCACAAGCTCGGAGAAACTGGCCATTGTGTCCGTGGTCATCTCTCTTGGGCACGCACTTGACATGAAGATCGTAGCGGAAGGGGTGGAGACCGAGGAACAGTCGAAACTGCTCAGGCTGATCAAGTGCGACGAGATGCAGGGGTATCTTTTCAGCAAGCCGGTGCCGCTGGAGCGGATTGAAACGCTTCTTGCTGGCGGAGGGCGTCTGCCGGCGATACCCGATTCGCCTGGTGAACAGAGGGCGTCGCTGCGCGGCGAACTGCAGGTCGCGAGGCTCAAGTCCTGAGTGCCGGCGCCCCCTGACCCTGCGGCTTTCCACCGTCGGGATCTCAGTATCGCCGTTACGTGCCGTGCGCTTTCCACACCTGCGCGGTTGGGCTATGATCGCCCGACCACTCGCCGGAGGTGCGCCATGTTCATCCGCGACATACTCAATCTCAAGGGCAGCACCATCTTCAGCATCGCCCCTGCAGGCAAGGTTTCCGACGCCGTCAAGGTGATGGTTGGCAACGACATCGGCTCGCTGGTGGTGATGGAGAATGGCAGGATGACCGGGATGCTGACGTTCCGCGAAGTGCTGAAAGCGCTCACGGCGCAGGGCGGTGATCTCGGTGCGCTGGAAGTGGGCGCGGTGATGGTCCGGGATCCGGTCTGCGGCAGCCCCGGCGACTCCATCGATCATCTGCGCGAAGTGATGACCCGGAATCATGTCCGCTACCTGCCGGTGCGCGATGGCGACGCGCTGCTGGGCGTGATCTCTTTTCACGATGTCGCCAGGGCAGTGATCAAGGAGACGAGCTTCGAGAACCGGCTCCTCAAGCGCTACATCAAGAACTGGCCGGGGGAAGAATCCACGAGGAATTTGTCGGACCGAGGCCCGACAAATTCCTAAGGTAAGACCGCCTGCAGATATTGAATGAACTCCAGCTCGGCAACTGGTTTTCGCTGAACCACGGCACGCAAGCAGGCCAGAGATGGGGTTTGCAGTTGCTTTTCTTTCAGTTTTTGTACAGGCGGTCTTGCATCAGGAGTTTGTCCGCCCCGAGTCCGACAAACTCCTGGGCCCGTGGATTCTTTACAGGGGACTTCAAGAGATGCACTCCAGTCAGCCGAATTGCCCTCGTCCGTCATGGATATCTGTACATGGATTCGTCTGCGGAAGAGCATCTTGATTAGTACTTCGTCAAAAAACCTCGCGCCCGGCGTACGCCCGCGCGAGGTTTTTGCTTGGGCGATGTACGACTTCGCCAACTCGGGCTATACCACCGTCGTCATCACGGCGGTTTTCAATGCCTATTTCGTCGCCGAGGTTGCCGGCAATGCGCCCTGGGCGACGCTCGCGTGGACGAGCGCGCTGGCAGTGTCCTACGCGTTGATCGTTTTGACTGCCCCCGTGATCGGCGCGTATGCCGACGCGCGGGCCGCGAAGAAGCGCCTGCTTGCCGCGACCACCATGGGTTGCGTGACTTTTACCGCCGCCCTTGCGCTGGTGGGGAACGGCGACGTGGCGGCAGCATGCGTGCTGGTGGCGCTGTCAAACTTCTTCTTCGGCACCGGCGAGAATCTGGTCGCCGCGTTTCTGCCCGAGATCGCGCGGGAGCAGGCGCTCGGCCGCGTATCGGGATGGGGATGGAGTCTCGGCTACGTTGGCGGTCTCGTGAGCCTGGGCGCGTGCCTTGCCTACATCGTATGGGCGCAGTCGCGGGGGGCGGCGGCCGGCGAATTCGTTCCGGTAACGATGCTCATCACTGCCGGAATCTTTGCGGGCGCCAGCCTGCCGACATTTCTCCTGCTGCGGGAGCGCGCCACGCCGTCAGCCGCCACGTCAGCCAGTGCCCGGGAGGCGTTCAAGCGACTCGCAGCCACGCTCCGGCAGGCGCGGCGCTACCAGGACCTGTGGCGCTTTCTGGCGTGTGTCGTGGCGTATCAGGCGGGAGTCCAGACCGTGATCGCGTTGGCTGCGGTCTACGCCGAGCAGGCCATGGGCTTCACCACCAGGGATACGCTGATACTGATCCTGGTCGTCAACGTTACCGCCGCGCTCGGGGCATTTCTTCTCGGCACGGTGCAGGACCGCATCGGCCACGTTCGCACGATCATTCTCATACTGGTCGGATGGCTGCTCACGGTGCTGCTGGCGTGGCGCGCACAGGGGCCGGCGCTGTTCTGGATCGCTGCAAACCTGGTCGGACTGTGCCTTGGGTCGAGCCAGTCGGCGGGGCGGGCGCTCGTCGCCTATCTCAGCCCGCCGCACCGCGCAGGCGAGTTCTTCGGGTTGTGGGGACTCGCCGTCAAGCTTTCGTCGATACTCGGGCCGATGACCTACGGGCTCGTTACCTGGGCCTCCGGGGGAGATCATCGCCTGGCGATACTCGTGACCGGAACATTCTTCGTGGCCGGCATCGCGATCGTGGCGGCAGTCGACGTGGAACGCGGACGGCGTGCCGCGCTTCGGTCCTGACCGGCGCCCTCGTGCAATGACAGGAAGCCTTCCGAGCGGGGGCAGCCCGAGTCGTGTCATCCGTGTCGGGGCCGGCTGATGTTGCTAAAATCACCGCTCCTGAGATATTGTCGAAAATTCGTCCCGTTCTTTACCGAGACCGCATGGCGCTGATCAACTGGTTTGGACGCGGCAGCAACAAGCCCGAGCAGAAACCCGAGCAAAGG
Organism: Betaproteobacteria bacterium RIFCSPLOWO2_02_64_14; assembly: GCA_001770325.1. GTDB lineage: Bacteria > Pseudomonadota > Gammaproteobacteria > Burkholderiales > SG8-41 > DSOT01. The sequence goes on along the minus strand of MEQT01000050.1, from coordinate 16,373 downwards.
CCCGAGCATCCGCTGGCCGAAAGCAAGAAAGTGCGGGAGGTCATCGCCAGGCTCCCGGCCAACGACAGCATCCGGGCCATCGGTGAGATCGCGAGCTGGCTCGAAGTGCTCAATAGCGCGGACGGCGTAAAGCTCGGCAGCCGGTTCGAGGAGGTCGACCTGCTGGACGGCGCATCGCGCATGCCCGAGCGCAACCTGTTCGCGGACTATCTTGCGACACCCCGGCAGAAGAAGGCGAACGAACATCAATTGTGGACCAGCGCCTTCAATTTCTGGCGCCTGCTGGGCGACGGCTATCAGAAATGCCTGGGGTTGGTCGACACCGAACCGGAGAGCGGGTTCACCTCGCGGGCGAGCGCGGCCCTTTATACCGCGCGCGCGTTGCGCTGTTTGCGCCAGCAATTGCGCTGGCATCTGATGCGCTACGAGCTGCCCGAGGCGCGGGTGTGGACGGCGATGGCGGGACTGTTCGAGACGGCTGAATCGAGGGATATTCTGGACGAATCCATCGCGCTCTACCCGGACTCGAGCAGCACCTCGACGGTCAAGCAGGAATTTCTGAAGGCGGCGATGCTCGCGGCCTCATCGACTGACAGCCTGCAGCCGGCCGGGCAGGATCTGGCCGTGCGCATCGTGTCCTACTTCTCGGGAATGTTTTCGATATCGAAAGAGCCGCAGGGGCACACGCACTGGATCGATCTCGCGGCGCCCAGGGCGCCGGGGCGGGTCCTGCGCAGTCCGCCCGCGGCTCCTACCGTGCGCTACGTTGGCGCCGGTCCCGCGTTGCGCGAGCTCGAGCAGTTGCGGGCGCATATTTCCTATACCCGTAGCCTGCCCGAGGGCCTGAACCTCGGCGGGCAGGACGATCATGAGGTGGTGCTGGGGCTGCTCAAGCACCTGGAGCAGGACTGGGCGGGCAAGACGCAGGCGCGCAAGCACGAAAGGACCCGGGCGGCGGCGCGCGTCACCGTGGTGCCGGGATTCAAGGAGATCGTTGCCTCACTGGAGTTCGCGGTCAACGACTCGCTCGACTTCACCCACCAGAAGAGCGCGGAGAGCTGGATCATCCAGGACGTGAGCGCGGGCGGCTACGGGGCCGTGATCCCGTCGGTTGCCGGCGACTGGGTCGAGGTCGGCGGCGTGATTGGCGTCGAAGGCGAGTCGTTTCGCGAGTGGCGCGTGGGCATGATTCGCAGGGTCGCGCGCAACGAGCAGCAGCAGCAGCACGTAGGCGTGCAACTGCTGGCCCAGGTCGCGACGTTGTTGCGTCTGAAGCCCGCGGGAGCGGCGCCAGCGCACAAGCCGACGGCGGCGATCATGCTCTCGCCGCGGATAGAGGGCGAGAAGGAGGTCGAGATCCTCACGCCCCGGGGTCATTGCGCGAAAAGAGACGGCGTCGAGGCCGTCCTCAACGAGAAGACCTACACGCTGGTGCCGGTGGACGTCGTCGAGCACGACGGAGACTACGACCGCGTGCGGTTCACGATCGTGCGTTAGGATTTTGTCGGACTTCTGGCCGACAAAATCCTTATGAGTACCGCCTGAGACGAGTCAATTCAGCCCCGTCATGCGGCCTGCTTCAGTATCGTCCGCAGCCAGGCCGCGATGTCCCGCACTTCCTCCAGGCACACCGAGTGCGGCATCGCGTACTCGTGCCACTCCACGTCGTAGCCCAGTGTTCCGAGCAACTGGCGGGAATTCGCGCCCATCGCGTAGGGCAGCACCTGATCCTCCGTGCCATGCGCCATGAAGACGGATAGCCCTGCGTTGGCCGGGGCAGCCTCAGCCGGCACGGACTCGGCGCACGGCAGGTAGGTCGAGAGCGCCATGATGCCCGCGAGCGGCTGCGGGCAGCGCAGGCCGGTCTGCAGCGCGATGGCGCCGCCCTGGGAAAATCCGGCCAGCACGATCCGGCGGCTGGCGATCCCGCGCGCAAGCTCGCGGTCGACGAGCTTCGCGATCTCGGCCTGCGAGGCGCGCACGCCCTTCTCGTCCGGCCGTTTCGACCGGCCTTCGAGATCCCCGTAGCTCACGTCGTACCAGGCGCGCATGACGTAGCCGTTGTTGATCGTGACCGGGCGCATGGGCGCATGCGGGAAGATGAAGCGGATCGGCTGGACGCCGGTCAGATCGAGTTCGCGCACGATGGGAACGAAGTCGTTGCCGTCCGCGCCCAGCCCGTGCATCCAGATGACGCCCGCAGTCGGGTTCCGGCCGGTTTCGATCTCGATCGTTTCCAGAAGCTCTTTTTGGGCCATGTAAGAATCTCAAGAAGCATAGACGCAAAGGACGCGAAGGACACGAAGGGAAGGGAAGTGAGACTGAAGCATCGGGAGCCCACGGTCCTTGAATAGGACTGCACATCCCGTGGTGATTTCCCCGGAACCGTGACAGCGCGCCGCTCGGGTTTGATGTACCTTTCCTTTATTCGTTTTTCCTTCGCGTCCTTGGCGTCCTTCGCGTCTCAGCTTTTAGGTTTTGGCCGAATGGCCGACTTGGGTCGGAAGGTCTTGACGACGTTTTCATGCGTCTCGATGTACGGACCGCCGATGAGATCGATGCAGTAAGGAACGGCGGCGAAGATGCCGTTGACGATCGTCTTCCCGTCACTATCCTTCAGTCCTTCGAGCGTTTCGCGGATCGCCTTGGGCTGGCCGGGCAGGTTGATGATCAGCGCCTGTTTTCGCACCACCGCCACCTGCCGCGACAGGATGGCAGTCGGAACGAACCTGAGGCTGACCTGGCGCATCTGTTCACCAAAACCCGGCATGACTTTGTCGGCGACAGCGAGCGTCGCCTCGGGCGTCACGTCGCGCGCCGCCGGGCCGGTGCCTCCCGTGGTGAGAACGAGATGGCAGCCTTCGCGATCCACCAGTTCCCTGAGCGTCGCTTCGATCCCCGGCTGCTCGTCGGGGATGAGCCGCGGCACCATGCGCCAGGGTGTGGCGAGCGCTTTTCCGAACCACTCCTGCAGCGCCGGCAGGCCCTGGTCTTCGTAGATGCCCGCGGAAGCGCGGTCGCTGATCGAAACCAGGCCGATCAGGAGTTCTTCGGGTGAGGCATTCATGGCGGCATGAGTATAGCGCGGGAGAATTCAAATGCGGAATGCGGAATGATGACCTGATCAGACCGTAGGTTGGGGTGAGCAACGCGAACCCCAACACCCGCAATCAGTTGTTGGGGTGCGCTGCGCTTACCCCAACCTACAATGTCGGGGGGCCATTCATCATGTCAAGCGTCTCGCGCAGCAGCTTGAAGAGTGCGCGATAGTTGCGTGGCGGCTGATTCGATTCCCGCTCGCGTCTCGCATTGCGCACCAGCGTCCGCAACTGCTGGATGTCGGCGTGTGGATGCTCGCGGAGAAGTTCGGGCAGCGCGGTATCGTCGGCGAGCAGACGTTCGCGCCAGCGTTCGAGCCGGTGCACCCGGGCGGTGTGCTCCAGCGAGGACGCTTTCCAGCGGTCGAGGCGGGCGCGGATCGGCTCCGGGTCGATGTGGCGCATGAGCTTGCCGATGTACTGCAACTGGCGGCGCCGGGCCTCGAAGCGCGTAATCTGCTTCGCGGTCGTCACTGCTTCATACAAAGACTCCGGCAGCGCCATCTCGGCGAGCTGCGCCGGGGTGAGCGACACGAGTTCCGCCCCCAGCTCCTGCAGCGCGGTCATCTGCTTCTTGAGCTGCGTGCGGCTCAGCGGAATTTCTTTGGTCATTGCGGCGGGGTCGCGCTCATGCAAGCTGCTATGATAGCGTCCTTTCGCGGCCCGGATCGGCCCCGATCGGACCGCGCCACAGCGCAATCCACCCATGGCAGACACCCGCTTTTCAACGAGTGACGACACGCTCAGGCAGATCGTTCGCGACGCTCTCGACTACGCCACCGAACGCGGCGCGACCGCAGCCGAGGCTGAAGCGAGCGAGGGATTCGGACAGACCGTCACGGTGCGGCAGAACGAGGTCGAGACGATCGAATACAACCGTGACAAGGGCATCGGCGTCACGGTGTACCTCGGCAAGCAGCGCGGCCATGCCAGCACATCGGACTTTTCCGCGCGGGCGCTGCGCGACACGGTGGACGCGGCGCTCTCGATCGCGCGCTTCACGGCATCGGATGAGTGCGCCGGGCTGGCGGATCCGGATCTTCTCGCGCGCGATTTCCCGGACCTCGGCCTGTGGCACCCGTGGAATCTGCCGGTCGAGCGCGCGATCGAACTCGCGAAGACGTGCGAGGCGGCGGGCTACGCCGTCGACCCGCGGATCAGCAACTCCGAGGGGGCGAGCGTATCGACCCAGGAATCGCACTTCATCTATGGCAATACGCTGGGTTTTCTCGCGGGCTACCCGAGTTCGCGCCACTCGTACGGGTGCGCGCTGGTCGCGGGCAGGAACGACGCCATGCAGCGCGATGACTGGTACGAGACCACGCGCGATTCCGCGGAGCTGCCCCCGCCCGAAATGGTCGGCAGGCGCGCCGGCGAGCGCGCGGTAAAGCGGCTCGGGGCGCGCAAGATCGCGACGACTCAGGTACCGGTTCTGTTCGAAGCACCGATCGCGGCGAGCCTGCTGGGACATTTCGTGTCCGCGGTGAGCGGCGGAAACCTTTATCGCAAGTCATCGTTTCTGCTCGACAGCATGGGACAGGCGGTGTTTTCCCCCGGCGTCACCGTGCGCGATCTGCCGCACGTCAGAAAAGGGTTGGCGAGCGGGGCCTTCGACGAGGAGGGCGTGGCGACACGTGCACGCGAGGTGGTGCTCGAGGGCGTGGTGCAGGGATATTTCCTCGGAAGCTATTCGGCGCGCAAGCTGGGCTTGCGCTCGACGGGCAACGCCGGCGGCAATCACAATCTTGTCGCGGAGCCCACTGAAGGAGATTTCCCGGCCATGCTCCGGCGCCTCGGTACGGGACTGCTCGTGACCGAGCTGATGGGGCAGGGCGTGAACGCGGTCACCGGCGACTATTCGCGCGGTGCCGCGGGATTCTGGGTGGAACGCGGGGAGATCGCCTATCCCGTGCAGGAGATCACCATCGCCGGCAATCTCAAGGACATGTTTCGCGGCTTTGCCGCCATCGGCAGCGATGTCATCCGGCGCGGCTCGCGGCAATGTGGATCGATACTCGTCGAGCGCATGACCATCGCCGGCGATTAGGATGAAACGACGCGCATTCCTCAGGCGGGCGGGGGCGGGGCTCGCTGCGGCTTCGGTCGCGGCACCGGCGATCGCGCAGTCGCACCCCAAGGTGCGCTGGCGCATGGCGTCGAGCTTTCCCAAGAGTCTCGACGCGCTGTACGGCAGCGCGGAGCAGTTGGCAAACCGGCTGTCACGGATTACCGACGGGAAATTCGAGATGCGGGTGTTCGCGGCCGGCGAGATCGTGCCGCCATTGCAGGTGCTCGATGCGGTGCAGAACGGCACGGTGGAGTGCGGGCAGACCGCCGGCTATTACTATGTCGGCAAGAACCCGGCGTTCGCATTCGATACCACACTGCCGTTCGGGCTGAATTGCCGGCAGCAGAATGCCTGGATGTATTACGGCGGCGGACTCGATCTCCTGCGCGGGCTCTACAGGCAGTACAACATCATCAACTTTCCCGCCGGCAACACCGGCGCGCAAATGGCCGGGTGGTATCGCAAGGAAATCAAATCGGTGGCGGACCTGAAGGGACTGAAGTTTCGCATCGGCGGGCTGGGCGGCCAGGTGCTGGCAAGACTCGGGGTGGTGCCCCAGCAGATCGCCGGCCCCGACGTTTACCCGGCGCTGGAGAAGGGCACGATCGACGCGGCGGAATGGGTCGGCCCGTACGATGACGAGAAGCTGGGCTTTCACAAGGTGGCGAAATTCTATTATTACCCGGGTTGGTGGGAAGGTTCGGCGCAAGGGTCGATCCTGGTGAATCTCAAGCACTGGGCGGCATTGCCGCGGGGCTACCGGCAGGCGCTTGAAACCGCGTGCGCGGAGGCAAACCTTCTCATGACCGCCAAGTACGACGCCAGCAACACCGCCGCGCTGCGCCGGCTCGTCGCCGAGGGCGCGCAGCTGCGGGTGTTTCCGCGGCCGGTGCTGGAGGCGTGCTACAAGGCGGCCCTCGAGCTCTACGCCGGGCTCTCTGCGCAAAGTGCCGAATTCAGGAAGATCTACGAACCATGGCGCCGGTTCCGCGACGAACAGCACCTGTGGTTCCGCGTCGCCGAGAATACCTACGACAACTTCGTCTATTCAGCCGACCGCGCCGCACGGCGATGACTGTCATTGCAAGGACAAGCCGAAGCCGCGAGCAAAGCGTGGCGGTCTGCTGACGACGCGGTCCCGCGGCTGCCCGCGATGGTGTGGCTCGCCACGAGATTGCTTCGGCACGAAGTCGTGCCTCGCAATGACAACGTTTCCGACATCGCGACATCCTAGCGTGATTCCTTCAGCGCGCGCTCGATTTCGGCGGCGGATGGATCCGGTTCGTTCTTGAGCGGCATGTCACCGCGTAAGCCGGGCGCTTCGGGCGGCGGGATTTCGATCTCTATCGCCGCCGGATCGCGCCTGGGCGTGTCCGGCCTGTGGTGCAGCACCATTTGCGGAAACGCGACGAGCAACGCCACCATCGCGAGCTGGATCACGAGAAACGGCGCCGCGCCCCAGTAGATATCGGCGGTCCTCACTTCGCGCGGCGCGACGCTGCGCAGGTAGAAGAGGGCAAATCCGAAGGGCGGGTGCAGGAAGGAAGTCTGCATGTTCACGCCGAGGATCACCCCGAACCAGACGAGATCGATGCCGAGCTTGGCGGCGACCGGCGCGAGCAGCGGCACGAGGATGAACGCGATCTCGAAGAAGTCGAGAAAGAACGCCAGCACGAACACCATCAGATTGACGGCGATCAGGAATCCGGCCGCCCCGCCCGGAAGATCGGAGAGCAGGCGTTCGACCCACAGGTCGCCGTCGACCGCGCGGAAGGTGAGGCCGAACACGGTGGAGCCGACCAGGATGAAGATCACGAAGCTGGTGAGGCGCAGCGTCGCGTCCATCGCCTGCTTGAGAAGTTCCATGGTGAGGCGTCTGCGCGCCAGAGCCAGAGCGCCGGTCGCGCCCATCGCTCCGCCTTCGGTGGGCGTCGCGATACCGAGAAAAATCGTCCCCAGCACCAGGAAGATCAACGCGAGAGGCGGCACGAGAGCAGTCGCCGCGCGGGCGGCGAGCGCCCACCCTCTCAGGCGCCGCGCCTCGGGCGGCATGGCGGGTACCGCCGCCGGCCTGACAAGCGAGACCGCGAACACGTAAGCCAGGTAGAGGCCGGCGAGTGCGAGCCCGGGCACAAGCGCGCCCCGGTACATGTCGCCGACCGAGCGTCCGAGCTGATCCGCGAGGACGATCAGCACCAGGCTTGGAGGGATGATCTGCGCCAGCGTGCCGGAAGCCGCGATCACGCCGCTCGCGAGCCGCGGCGAGTAGCCGTAGCGCAGCATGACCGGCAGCGAGATGAGCGCCATTGCGATTACGGATGCGGCGACGACGCCGGTGGTCGCCGCGAGCAGCGCGCCCACGAAAACGGCCGCGTAGGCGATGCCGCCGCGCACTGCGCCGAAGAGCTGCCCGATGGTGTCGAGCAACTCCTCGGCCATGCCGCTGCGCTCGAGTATCAGGCCCATGAAGGTGAAGAAAGGAATCGCGAGCAGTGTGTCGTTGCGCATGATGCCGAACACGCGTTCCGGCAGCGCCTGCAGCAGCGCGGGCGTGAGCATGCCGAGTTCGATCCCCACCCACCCGAACAGGATGCCGACCGCTCCCAGGGAAAATGCGACGGGATAGCCCAGCAGCAGGAACGCGACCAGCGCGCCGAACATGACGGGCGCAAGAATTTCGTGCGACATCAGTGATCCGGCCGCCGTTCGCGCGGATCGTCGATGTCGCCGCGCAGGAAAGCGATGCGCTTGATAATCTCGGATGCGCCCTGCAGCGCGAGCAACGCGAAACCGGCCGGGATCAGCAATTTCACCGGCCAGCGCACGAGCCCGCCCGCATCCGCGGAAACCTCCCGGCCGACGAAGGACTGCATGAACATCGGCCATGAGTGATACGCGATGATGATTACCATCGGCAGGAGAAACAGCGCGCCACCCGTGATGTCGATCCAGGCCTGCCGTCTTGCGGAGAGCCTGCCGGCCAGCACGTCGACGCGCACGTGCCCGTTGCGCTTCAGCGTGTAGCCCGCGCCGAGCAGAAAAATCGCCGCGAACAGGTACCACTGGATTTCGAGCCAGGCGTTGGAACTCATGCCGAGGGCGTAGCGGCTGGCCGCGTTGCCGGCGCTGATCAACACGGTCACGAGCACCAGCCAGGCAGCCGCGCGCCCGACCGCCTCGTTGCACGCGTCGATGAACCGCGAGATCGCCAGCAATGCTTTCATCATCGCCTTGCTCCGTGCTCCGCCCGCGGGAGCCTCGCATATTATGCATGGTACAATCGAAACTCCCATCTGGACTCCTCATGTATTCCGCACACGACACCATCCAGGCCTTCGATCCCGAACTGTGGCAGGCCATTGACCGGGAGAACCGGCGCCAGGAAGACCACATCGAGTTGATCGCGTCCGAGAACTACGCCAGTCCCCGCGTGTTGCAGGCGCAGGGCTCGGTTCTCACCAACAAGTACGCCGAGGGCTATCCGGGGCGGCGCTATTACGGCGGTTGCGAGCACGTCGACGTCGCCGAGCGCCTGGCGATCGATCGGGCAAAGCAGCTTTTTCATGCCGGTTACGCGAATGTGCAGCCGCACTCCGGCGCACAGGCCAACCAGTCGGTGTTCAACGCGGCGCTTCATCCCGGCGACGTGATACTTGGAATGGCGCTCGGCGCGGGTGGGCACCTGACGCACGGCGCGCGCGTCAATATCAGCGGCCGGCATTACGATGCGTATTCGTACGGCCTCGATCCCGCGACCGAAGCGATCGACTATGCGGAAGTCGAGGAACTCGCGCGCGTGAAGAAGCCGAAGCTGATTATCGCCGGCGCCTCGGCCTACTCGCTGGTGATCGACTGGAAGCGGTTTCGCGCGATTGCCGACGGGGTCGGGGCGCTCCTGATGGCCGATGTCGCGCACTACGCGGGGCTGATCGTGGTGGGCCTGTATCCGAGTCCCGTCGGGATCGCGGATTTCGTGACGAGCACCACGCACAAGACGCTGCGCGGCCCGCGGGGCGGACTGATACTGGCGAACGCCGAGCATGAGAAAGTCCTCAATTCGGCGGTCTTTCCCTGCACCCAGGGCGGACCGTTGATGCACGTCATCGCCGCGAAAGCGGTGGCGCTCAAGGAAGCGATGAGCCCGGCGTTCAAGGCGTACCAGGAGCAGGTGCTCGACAATGCGCGCGTGATGGCGAAGGTGCTGCACGAGCGCGAGTGCCGCATCGTGTCGGGGCGCACCGAATGCCACATGTTCCTGGTGGACCTGCGCGGCAAGCACCTCACCGGACGCGCTGCGGAAGACGCGCTCGGCCGCGTCGGCATCACCGTCAATCGCAACGCGGTGCCGAAGGATCCGCAGGGTCCGACCGTGACCAGCGGCATCCGCATCGGATCGCCGGCGATGACCACGCGCGGCATGCGCGAGATGGAAGCCGAGACGCTCGCGC
>MEQT01000050.1:0-6751 GCA_001770325.1 Betaproteobacteria bacterium RIFCSPLOWO2_02_64_14 | reverse complement strand
CGAGATGGAAGCCGAGACGCTCGCGCACCTGATCGCCGACGTGATCGAGGCGCCCGATGACGAACGCGTGGCGAGGCGCGTGGCGGACGAGGTGAAAAAAATGTGCGAGAGGTTTCCGGTCTACGGATAAGGCAAGGATGAAGGCGGAAGGCGGAAGGATGAAAGGACCGGGCGGACGACGCAAGGATCAAGGCGGAAGCAAGTTTGCCGGCGCCGAACTGTTCGTTCTTCATCCTTCATCCTTCATCCTTCATCCTTCATCGTTCGGATGAAGTGCCCTTTCTGCAAGTCGGACGACACGCAGGTCATCGACTCGCGGGTGAGCGACGACGGCGAGAGCATACGCCGGCGGCGGCGGTGCGCGGCCTGCAACAAGCGCTTCACCACCTACGAGACGGTGGAATTCAGGATGCCGCGCGTGGTGAAGCAGAACGGCACCCGCGAGGAGTTCGACCTCGAGAAGCTGCGCGAGAGCTTCAACATCGCCCTCAACAAGCGGCCGGTGTCCACCGCGCTCGTGGATGAAGCGATCGCAACCGTGCGCGACGAAGTGATCGCCCTCGGCGAACGCGAAGTCCCGACGCGGCAGATCGGCGAGATCGTGATGCGCGAACTGCACAAGCTGGACCAGGTCGCCTACATCCGCTTCGCGTCGGTCTACCGCAGCTTCCAGGATGCGGACGACTTCCGCGTCGCGATCCGCGAAGTGCAGAAGCCTGTCGGCAGGAAGTGATTTTTACCGCATTCATGTTCTCGGCTGACGATCATCGTTTCATGGCGCGGGCGCTGCAGTTGGCCCGCCGCGGGCTCTATACGACGACGCCCAACCCGCGCGTGGGGTGCGTGATCGCGAGCGGCGGGCGAGTGCTCGGCGAAGGCTGGCACCAGCGGGCCGGGGCGCCCCACGCGGAGATCGAGGCGCTCGCTGCCGCAGGCGAAGCGGCGCGCGGCGCGACGGCGTACGTGTCGCTGGAGCCGTGCGTGCACCAGGGCCGCACCGGTCCGTGCGCGCGGGCGTTGATCGCCGCAGGCGTCTCGCGGCTCGTCGCGGCGCACGCGGATCCGAATCCCCTGGTTGGCGGGAAGGGCCTGGCGGAGCTGGCGGCGGCCGGGATTGCGGTGGAGAGCGGGCTGCTCGAGGAGGCAGCGCGCGAACTCAATATCGGCTTCGTCACACGGATGACGCGCGGGCGTCCCTGGATCAGGATGAAGATCGCCGCAAGCCTCGACGGCAGGACCGCGCTCAACAACGGCATGAGCCGATGGATTACCGGCGCGGCGGCGCGGCGGGATGGCCACGCCTGGCGCGCGCGTGCGTGCGCCGTCCTTACCGGCATCGGCACGGTGAGGGACGACGATCCGCAACTCACCGTGCGCGAGGTGGATACGACGCGCCAGCCGCTGCGGGTGGTGGTCGACAGCCGGCTCGAAACCCCGCCCGCGGCGAAGGTGATCGCAGGCGGCGCGTCGCTGATCGCCGCGGCGGTCGGCGATGCCGCAAGGTGCCGCGCGTTGCAGGAACGGGGCGCCGAGATATTCGTTTGCGCGAATGCCGGGGGCAAGGTCGACCTCGAAGCGCTGATGCGTGAACTCGCGCGGCGCGGCATGAACGAGGTGCACGTGGAAGCCGGATTCAAGTTGAACGGATCGTTCCTGCGCGAAGGCCTGGTGGATGAGCTGGTGCTGTACCTCGCACCTCACCTCATCGGCGACGCGGCGCGCGGCATGTTCCATCTGCCGGAACTCGAAGACCTGAAGGGAAAACGCGCGCTCGACGTGCGGGATCTGCGCATGGTCGGCGACGATATTCGCGTCATCGCCCGGGTGGCGAACCCGTAATGTTCACCGGCATCGTCGCGGCCGTTGGTACAGTGGTGCACGCAGCGCGGGCTGCGGGCGGATTGCGCCTGCGCATCGAGGCGGGCGGCCTGGCGCTTGCGGACGTCGCGGCTGGCGACAGCATCGCGGTGAACGGCGTGTGCCTGACTGCAGTCACGGTCGGCCGCGACACGTTTGATGCGGACGTGTCGCAGGAGACGCTCAACTGCACCACGGGTTTTGCCGCCGGGGCGCGGGTCAACCTCGAAAAAGCGTTGCGCTTCGCGGATCGCCTTGGCGGCCATCTGGTGAGCGGGCACGTCGATGGCGTGGGTGAGGTGACGCAGTTCGACCCGGCGGGTGACAATCGCTTGCTCCGGATCACCGCGCCGGCGGTCGTCGCGCGGTATATCGCGCGCAAAGGTTCGGTCGCCGTCAACGGCGTAAGTCTCACGGTGAACGAGGTGAACGAGGCCGGTTTCTCGGTGAATCTCATCCCCCATACGCTCGCCGCCACGAACCTGGGCGCTCTGCGCGTCGGCGACAAGGTCAATCTTGAAGCGGACCCGATCGCGCGCTATATCGAGCGCCTCCAGCAGTTCAGAGGCGCATAATCCCGTCGCCAGCAGCCTGTCGCGGCCCTTCAGACCCGCGCTGCGACAGGCTGGTAACAAGAAAGACCATCCACGGATTCCGAAATGAAGCTTCAGGATAAGGACCGTTCTTGGACCGCACTGCTACGTTCCACTCGGGCTGAGAACATGTTCCGCGCATTCTATTTCCTGTATTCTTGCAACTGCTTCTGCGTAAGGAGTTTTTCGGACGTAAGTCCGAAAAACTCCTGGTGGATTAGAATGGCGTCCCCCGCCGCGTTGCCGTGGTTGCCACCGGCAGGTTTTTTGGTCGAAACATGAAGATCAGTCCCATTCAGGACATTATTGCCGACATCAAGAGCGGGCGAATGGTGGTGCTCGTGGATGAAGAGGACCGCGAGAACGAGGGCGACCTGGTGATGGGCGCGGAATTCGTGACGCCGGATGCCGTCAATTTCATGGCCCGCTATGGGCGCGGTCTCGTCTGCCTCACCCTGACCGAGCAGCGCTGCCGCCAGCTCAACCTGCCGCTCATGGTCATCACCAACCGCTCCCCGCTGGGCACCAATTTCACGGTGTCGATCGAGGCCGCCGAGGGCGTGAGCACGGGGATATCGGCGGCCGACCGGGCGCGCACGGTGCAGGCGGCGATCCGCGCCGATTCAAGCCCGCAGGACATCGTGCAGCCCGGGCATATCTTCCCGCTGATGGCGCACGAGGGCGGCGTATTGGTGCGCGCGGGTCACACGGAGGCGGGCTGCGATCTGGCGCGGCTTGCGGGCCTCACGCCGGCGGCCGTGATCTGCGAGATTCTCAAGGATGACGGCGAGATGGCGCGGCTGCCCGATCTGGAGATCTTCGCCGAGCAGCACGGCCTGAAGATCGGCACCATCGCCGATCTCATCCATCACCGCAGCAGCACCGAATCGTTCGTGACCCGCGCTGCCGAGCGTGACATCGACACGGTGCGCGGGCGCTTGCGCCTCTACGCCTACAGCGACCGGATCGGCAAGGAAACGCATCTCGCGCTCGTCAAGGGCAAGCCCGCGCCCGGCCGGGAAGTCCTGGTGCGCGTCCATGAACCGTTGTCGGTGATGGATCTGCTTGACGCGGGCAGCGTCAGCCATTCGTGGAACTTTCACGACGCGCTCGCGGCCATCGCCGAAGCGGAGTGCGGCGTCATCGTGCTGCTGCACCGGCCGGAAGCGGCGGAGGAGCTGCTCGAGCGCGCGCGCCCGGGCCGGCCCGCCGCACCGCGAGCGAGGATCGCGCTGCGCAACTACGGCATCGGCGCGCAGATTTTGAAGGACCTCGGGGTGAGACGAATGAAGCTGATGGCGTTGCCGCGCCCGATGCCGAGCATGGCGGGTTTCGACCTCGAGGTCACCGGCTATTTGCAGCCGCCCGGGACAAACGGGAAAGACCACAAGGGCGTGAACCGTGAACCGTGAACCGACAAAGGCGATTGTGCTTCAGTCGGATCACGGATCACGAATCACGAGTCACGAGTTCTGACATGGCACGCTTTGACAACATCGACGAACTGGAACCGGATCTGACCGGAGCGGGGCTCAGGATCGGCATCGTGATGAGCCGCTTCAACCAGGACGTGAGCGAGGGGCTGCTCTCGGCCTGTACCGCGGCGCTCGTCAATCACGGCGTGCGCGAACCGGATATGCTCATCGTGACTGTGCCCGGCGCCCTGGAGGTGGCGCTGGTGCTGCAGAAGCTTGCCCAGAGCGGAAAATATCACGCGCTGATTGCGCTGGGCGCGGTCATCCGCGGCGATACCTATCACTTCGAGATCGTGGCCGACGAATCGGCGGCGGGAATCACCGGGGTCCAGCTCGACACCGGTGTTCCCATCGCCAACGGCATACTTACCACGGACAACGACGACCAGGCGCTCGCGCGCATGGCGCAGAAGGGCGCGGACTGCGCGCTGGCGGCGATCGAAATGGCCAACCTCGTGGGGAAGCTCGATGGTGAGAAGTAGCCGCCGGCGCGCGCGCGAGTTTGCGCTGCAGGGGCTGTACCAGTGGCAGCTCGCGGGAGCCGAACCGGGGACGATCGCGCGCGAGCTCGCGGAGGCGCGCGGCTTTGACAAGCTCGACCCCGACTACTTCCGGCAACTGCTGCACGGGACGATCGCCAACGCGCCCGAGCTTGAATCCGTGCTTGCGCCCTGCCTGGACCGCAAATTCTCGCAACTGAGCCCGGTCGAGCGCGCGATCCTGCTGGTGGCGGCGTACGAACTCACCCGCCAGGCGGAGGTGCCGTACCGGGTGGTGATCAACGAGGCGGTGGAACTTGCCAAGATCTACGGCGGCACCGACGGCTACAAGTTCGTCAACGGCGTGCTCGATAAACTCGCCGGGCAGCTCCGCCAGGGGAAATTGCCAACGGATGTCACTTAGCATGGACGAGCGACTGAAAAAACGGATTCTTGCCTTCCAGGTTGCGGCCGTAATCAACCTCGCGCTGGGTCTGTACGTGCTCATTGCGGGTCCCGGGTTCCTGCCGCAGAACACCGTGTTCTGGCTTGCGTTGTTCTTCCTGGGCTTCGCGGCCGTCGATTTCTGGTTTCCCAGAGTGCTGAAGAAGCGATGGTCGGAAATGATGGCGAAGCACGCGGAAGAACAGCGCGCACGCGGGCAGAAGCCTTAGCTTTCACCGTTCGCTCCTGACCAGGCCGCTGGTTTTCACTCCCTTCCCCCGCGGGCGGGGGAAGGTTAGGATGGGGGCGAAATTCCGCGAACCTCTGCGACATGCCCTCCGAATTCGATCTCATCCGCCGCTACTTCACGCATCCCGCGCGGCACACGGTGCTGGGCGTCGGCGACGATGCGGCGCTGGTGCGCGTGCGCCGCGGCATGGAACTCGTGGTTTCAACCGACATGCTGGTCGGCGGGCGCCATTTTTTCCACGATGCCGATCCACGCCTGCTCGGCCACAAGGCCCTCGCGGTGAATCTTTCCGACATGGCGGCAATGGGCGCCACGCCGCGCTGGGCGACCCTGTCGCTCGCGCTGCCGCAAGCCGATGCGCGCTGGTTGCGCGCGTTTTCGGCGGGGTTCATGCGGCTCGCGCGCCTGCACGACGTCGATCTCATCGGCGGCGACACCACCCGCGGGCCGCTCAACATCTGTGTCCAGATCATGGGCGAAGTGCCCGCCGGGCGGGCGTTGCGCCGCGACGGCGCGCGCATCGGAGACGACATCTGGGTGTCGGGCAACATGGGCGATGCCGCGCTCGCGCTTGCCGCGCTGGGCGGGCGCATCCGCCTCGCGCCGCGCGAACTGGCGCACGTCAGGCGGCGGCTGCACGTCCCCGCGCCGCGCGTAGCGCTTGGACAGGCACTGCGCGGACTCGCCCACGGCGCGATCGACATTTCGGACGGCCTCGTCGCCGATCTCGGACACATCTGCGAGCGCTCGCAGGTCGCCGCAACCATTGAGCTTCCACGCGTGCCGGCGTCCGCCGTGATGCGCCGCCATCTCGATCATCCGGCCGCAACCGCCGCACGCCTCGCAGGGGGAGATGACTACGAACTGTGTTTCACCGCTGCCGCGCGCGTTCGCGCGCGCATCGAGGGGGTGGGCATGCGCCTCGATCTGGCGTTGACCCGTATCGGTCGCATCGGGGCGGCGCAGCAGGGCCGGGCGCGGGTGACCGTGGTCGACGCGCATGGCCGGCCGCTGCGCGTTGCATCACAAGGGTTCGACCACTTCCGTTAACATGGCTGCAACGATGGCGTCGTCCGGCACCTTCCGCGTCGGGTTAATATCGGACACGCACGGCCTGCTGCGGCCGGAAGCGCTGGACGCGCTGCGCGCCAGTGATTGCATCGTCCACGCCGGCGATATCGGAGATCCGCGCATCCTGGAGCAGCTTGCCGGGATTGCGCCGGTCACCGCCGTGCGCGGGAACAACGACAGAGGGCCGTGGGCCGCCGCCCTGCGCGAAACGGAGGTATTGCAGCTTGGCATGGCGTTGATCTACGTTATTCACAACGTGTCGGAAATCGACGTCGATCCCGCGGCTGCCGGTTTTCACGTGGTGGTCGCGGGCCACACCCACCGGCCACGCCACGAAATCCGGGAGGGCGTGCACTTCGTCAATCCCGGGAGCGCCGGCCCGCGACGCTTCAGGCTGCCGGTATCGATCGGGTCGCTGACGGTTTGCGGCAGCGCGGTGACTGCGCAGCTCACGGAATTGAAGGTTCGCGGCGCCGCCTGACGCCCATGCCGGTCCCCGCCGCGCGCGCCGCCTCCTTAACACCGCGTATCAGGTAGTTCTCATAGACGTGGTGACGGCGGATCGCCCCGGTCCGCGGATCG
>MEQT01000049.1 GCA_001770325.1 Betaproteobacteria bacterium RIFCSPLOWO2_02_64_14 | reverse complement strand
GTTCACGCTCACGAAGGGCGAGGTGCTCGGCATCCTCGGCGAATCCGGATCGGGAAAGAGCGTGACGCTGCGCGCGCTGATGCGGCTCCTGCCGCGGAAGAAGACCCATCTTGCGGGTCGCGTCGAGATCGCCGGGCGCAATGTCATGGCGCTTGGCGAACACGGACTCTCGGACTTGCGTGGTCCGATCGTAGCGATGATCTTCCAGGAGCCCATGACGGCCCTCGATCCAGTGTTCACCATCGGCCAGCAGATCGTCGAAGCGATCGTGCGGCACGAGGACGTTTCACCGGCCGAGGCGCGACGCCGCGCGCTCGAACTCCTCGAACTCGTGCAGATTCCCTCGGCGAAGCGCCGCCTCGACACCTTTCCACACCAACTCTCGGGGGGGCTCCGCCAGCGTGCGATGATCGCGATCGCGCTCGCGTGCCGGCCGCAACTGCTGCTCGCAGACGAACCCACCACCGCGCTCGACGCTACCGTCCAGATTCAGGTGCTGCTGCTCCTGCGCTCGCTGCAGAAGGAGCTCGGGATGGCAATGATCTTCGTCACCCACGACCTCGGCGTCGCGGCAGAGGTGTCTCACCAGATCGCGGTCATGTACGCGGGGCGCATCGTGGAAAGCGGTTCGGTCGTAGATGTGGTCAAGCGTCCGCGCCATCCCTACACCGAGGGACTGCTGGGCTCGACCGTACACGAGGTTCCCAAAGGCGCGCGCCTGACGCCTATCACGGGTTCGCCCCCCAACCTCGCAGCATTGCCTCCCGGATGCAGCTTTGCCCCCCGCTGCCGTTACGCCGAGGCGCGCTGCACGGGCGAATTCCCGCCGGCCGTTACGCTGGGTTCACATCTGGGTTACGATCATGTCGCGCGCTGCATCAACTCGCAGCGCGTGGGACAACCTGAAACGGCAATTTCATGACTGCGTCACTCCCGTTCAATCAGATCTCCGCAAGCGACGCCGCGGCGGCGATCGCCGCCGGCAAGCTTACTTCGGAAGCGCTGGTCGCTGCCTGTCTCGATCGCATCGGTGCGCGCGAGCGTGCCGTTCAGGCCTGGGCCTTTATCGATCCCGAGCTTGCCCTCTCCCAGGCGCGCAGCCGTGACAGGGAACCACCACGCTCGCGGCTGCACGGTATCCCCGTCGGCATCAAGGATGTCATCGACACCGGCGATATGCCCACTGAGTATGGCTCCCCGATCCATCGCGGCCATCGGCCTCATTGCGATGCGGCCTGCGTCGCACAGGTGCGCGAATTGGGGGGAGTGATACTCGGCAAGACCGTTTCGACCGAATTCGCGACCCGCCACCCGAACAAAACGCGCCACCCGCTCGATCCCACTCGCACGCCCGGGGGCTCGTCAAGCGGCTCAGCGGCAGCAGTTGCCGACTGCATGGTGCCGATCGCATTCGGCACGCAGACTTCTTCTTCCATCATCCGCCCGGCGGCTTTCTGCGGCGTGATCGGCTATAAACCTTCGTTCGGCCTCATCAACCGCGCCGGTCTCAAGTTCCTGTCCGAGTCGCTCGACACGATCGGCACGCTGACCCGCACCGTCGCCGACGCTGCGCTCATCATCGAGGAACTCGCCGGGTTACCCGCTGCTCCATTCAGCGAGGTGCCGCGACGCAAACCGCGGATCGGTCTGTGCCGCACGCCGTACTGGAATCAGGCGGACGCGGCGGCTCAGGCCAGCCTCGATAGCGCCGCGCGCGTGCTGGCGCAAGCGGGGGCGCGCGTAAATGACGTCGATCTCGCGGACGAGTTCGGCGCGCTCGCCGAGACCCAGATTGCGGTCAGTTCGTACGAGTTCTATCGCGCGCTCACCCACGAGCGCACGCGCTTTCCTGAACTCATTTCCGCGAGCCTCGCCTCGCGCATCGCAGCGGGGGGCAAGGTGACTCGCACGCAGTACGAGGCGGGCGTCGCGCTTACCGAGCGCTGCCGCAAGCGGATTGACGACGTGCTGCGCGATCACGATGCGCTGCTCGCGCCGAGCGCGCCGGGCGAAGCACCAACGATTGAGAGCACGGGCGACCCGATTTTCGGCTTGATGTGGACGCTGCTGCAGCTGCCCTGCCTGACGCTTCCGTACGGCAGCGGGCCGCTGGGTCTGCCGCTCGGGGTCCAGGTGATCGGCAGCCGCGCTGGCGATACGGCAATGTTCGTGAACGCGGAATGGATACGGCGCGCGCTGGCCGGTTAAGCGCAACGCAACAGTGCTTTCCGTTTGATAGACCCAAGGAGAACAGCATGAAACCGAATCGACTGCAGTCCACGCTGGCGGGTATCGGCATTGCCGCGGCCCTCGCGGCCAGCCTTGCCTGGGGGCAATCCAGGCCGTTGCGCGTCGGCATGACGCTCTCGGACATTCCCACGACCTCGGGCCAGCCCAATGGCGGTTTCGAAGGCTATCGCATGACGGGTTACACCCTCTACGACGCGCTCATCAACTGGAAGCTCGACAACGCCAAGGCTCCCTCGACTCTCGTGCCCGCGCTTGCCACGTCCTGGAAGGTGGACGCGAAGGACACGACCAAATGGCTCTTCACCCTGCGCAAGGGCGTGAAGTTCCACGACGGCTCGGAGTTCAATGCCGACGCCGTGGTCTGGAACCTCGACAAGCTGTTCAAGAAAGACGCGCCGCATCACGACGCCCGGCAAAGGGCGCAGGTCGCGGGCCGTATCCTGTCGCTGAAAGCGTGGCGCAAGGTCGACGACTACACCATCGAGTTCACGACCCACGCGCCCGATTCGACCTTCCCTTACCAAACGACTTACGTCTTCTATTCGAGCCCCGCGCAGTACGAGAAGCTCGGCCGGGACTGGAACAAGTTCTCCCAGCAGCCCTCGGGCACCGGCCCGTTCCGGCTCGAGAAGATGACGCCGCGCGAGCGCGCCGAACTCGTGCGCAACTCGAGCTACTGGGACGCCAAGCGCGTCCCGAAGTCACAGCGCGTCGTGCTGCTGCCGATTCCGGAGCCCACCACGCGCGCCTCCGCGCTCCTTTCCGGGCAGGTGGATTTCATCGAAGCGCCGCCGCCGGATTTCATTCCGCGGCTCAAGTCGCAGGGTTTCCAGATCACGTCCAACGTCTATCCGCACATCTGGCCGTACTTCATGAGCTTCAGGGAGGACTCGCCATGGCGCGACCTGCGGGTGCGCAAGGCGGTGAATCTTGCGATCGATCGCGAAGGTCTCGTCAAGCTGCTCGGCGGCTTTGCTGCTCCGGCGGCGGGGGCCGTGGACAAGTCGAGCCCGTGGTTCGGCAAGCCCACGTTCATCATCAAGCACGATCCGGCGGCCGCAAGGAAACTCCTTGCGGAAGCGGGCTATTCCGACTCGAAACCGCTCACGCTCAAAGTGATGGTCTCGCCTTCCGGCTCGGGCCAGATGCTGCCCCGGCCGATGAACGAATACATCCAGCAAAACCTGAAAGCGGTCGGCATCAACCTGGAACTGGTCACCCAGGACTGGGAGGTGCTGCGCAACTGCCGCCGCGCCGGCGCAGGTTCCCCCATATGTCAGGGCGTGCACGGAATCAACAACTCCTCGGCAACGGTCGATCCGTTCAGTGCTTTCGGACGCATCTACAGCAGCAAGGCCATTCCGCCCAAGGGATTCAATTACATGTATTACTCGGATCCGAAGGTCGATGCCATGGTCGAGAAGTCCAACAACATCTTCGACGAGAAGAAGCGCGACCAGTTGCTCGGGGAACTGCACGCCTATCTCGTGGACCAGGCGGTGGACGTCTGGGTCGTACACGACGTCGGGCCGCGCGCGATGTCAAAGCAGGTGCGCGGCTGGGTGCAGGCGAGGCACTGGTTCCAGGACCTCGCGCCGGTTTACGTTGCCGACTGACCGGCACGAGCTGGCAGTTGGCAGTCAGCAGTTTGCAGTTCAGGGTTAGCAATCGCCGCGGGCCGCTTACTGACTCCTGACGACTGCCTACTGTCTGCTGCTTACTGCTTACTGCTTACTGCCAACCGGTTCGTGATGCTGTACTACATCCTCCGGCGCGTCCTCTATACGATTCCCATCGCGATCGGGGTGTCGCTCATCGTGTTCACCCTGGTGCACCTCGCGCCGGGCGATCCGCTTTCAGCGGTGATGGGCGAAGTGGACCAGAAGATGCTCGCCGAGATGCGTGCTTCCTTCGGCTACGACAAGCCGCTGCCGCTGCAGTACCTGATCTGGCTCGGCAGCGCGCTTACCGGCGACATGGGCTACTCGCTTCGCACCGGCGCGCCGGTGTTCGGGACCCTGATCGACGCCGCAGCCAACACCATGGTGCTCGGCGTCGCAGCATCGTTCGTGGGTTTTCTCGTGGGGGCGAGCGCGGGCATGTTCGCCGGCTACCACCACGGCACGTGGGTAGACAAGGCCGTGTCCGCGGCCGCGATTGCGGGCGTGAGCATTCCCCACTACTGGCTCGCGATCATCCTCGTGATCGTGTTCTCCGTGCAACTCGGATGGCTCCCCTCGATGGGGGCAGGTGCAGGGGCATCGGTCCTCAGCTGGGACGCGTGGAAACACATGCTGTTGCCGGCCATCGCGCTCGCCGCGATCCCGTGCGCGATCGTGGCCCGCACCGCGCGCGCGTGCGTGATGGAGATCCTCAGCATGGAATTCGTGGAGGCCTTGCGCGCGCGCGGCCTTTCCGAACGCCGCATCCTGCTCCACGTTTCGCGCAACGCCCTGCCGACGGTGCTCGCCGTGATCGGCCTGCAGTTCGCGCACCTGCTGGGAGGCTCGATCCTGGTGGAGGTCGTGTTTTCGTGGCCGGGCACCGGATATCTCCTCAACCTGGCGATCTTCGACCGCGACATTCCGGTGCTGCAGGGAACGATCCTGCTGCTCGCACTGTTTTTCGTCCTCACCAACCTCGTCGTGGACATCCTGCAAACCTTTGCCGATCCACGCATCAGCCGAGCATGAACGCCCCGGAAGCCCAGAGGATCACGCTCAAGTTCGACGCCCTGACCCCCGCACCGGGGGCGATGGAAGTGCCTGTCGGCGTGATGCTGCCGCGCACCTACTGGCAGACGGTAGGGGTGCGGCTCGCGCGCGATCCCTACACCGCCGCCTGCGCTTTCATCCTGCTCGCGATCGCAGGTGCGGCGGTGCTCGCGCCATGGCTGGGGCTGCCCGATCCCGCCGCGACCAACGCGGCACAGCGCCTGCTGCCCGTGGGCTCGTCCGGCCACCTCCTGGGCACCGACGAACTGGGGCGGGACATGCTCTCACGCCTGATCCACGGCGGACGCCTGTCCCTCACCATGGGCGTGCTGCCGGTCGCGGTGGCGCTCGCGATCGGCGGTACGCTCGGCCTCGTCGCGGGTTTTATCGGAGGCCGGACCAATATGCTCGTCATGCGGCTCACCGACGTGTTATATGCCTTCCCCTCGATCCTGCTCGCGGTCGCCATCGCCGGCTCCCTGGGTGCGGGCGTGGGCAACGCGCTCCTCGCCATCACCATCGTCTTCATCCCGCCGATCACGCGCGTGACCGAGTCGGTGACGACGCAGGTGCGTGCGATGGATTTCGTGGAAGCGGCACGCGCGAGCGGGGCCGGGGCCTTCCGCATCATCCGCACCCACATCCTCGGCAACGTGATGGGGCCGGTGTTCGTCTATGCCACGGTCCTCGTCAGCGTTTCGATCCTAATTTCCGCAGGTCTGTCCTTCATCGGGCTGGGAGCGAGCCCGCCGACCGCGGAGTGGGGCCTCATGCTCAACACGCTGCGCGAGTCGATCTTCCTCGCGCCGCTCAACGCCGTCCTGCCGGGCTTCATGATATTCATCACATCGATGTGCTTCAACCTGATCAGCGACGGGTTGCGCAGCGCGATGGACGTGCGCCTGTAAAGGGATGAGGGCGGAGGGATGAAGGATGAGGGGAGCGAATCAGGGGCGGCGGGCTCGTGAATACGCGTGAAATCAGCACGGGTCATCCGGCGCCGCTGTTGAGCGTGCGGGGGCTGCGCAAGTATTTTCCGGTCAAGTCCGAGCGGTTCTTCGCGCCTCGGCTGATGGTACAGGCCGTCGATGACGTGAGTTTTTCCATCGAAGCGGGCGAAACGCTCGGTATCGTCGGCGAATCCGGCTGCGGCAAATCCACCACCGCGCGCCTGCTGATGCGTCTTATTGCGCCGGATGCCGGTGAGGTGGATTTCGCGGGAAGACCGGTACTCACCGAAGACGGCCTGAGTCTCCGTGATCTCCGGCGCAATATGCAGATGGTATTCCAGGACTCGTACGCCTCGCTCAACCCGCGCCTCGCGGTTCAGGACAGCATCGCCTTCGGCCCGCGCGCGCACGGCGTGCCCGGGCCAAAGGCGACAGCGAAGGCGCGCGAGTTACTGTCGCTCGTCGGGCTCGACCCCGACCAGTTCGGGCGCCGCTATCCCCACGAACTCTCCGGCGGGCAGCGCCAGCGCGTGAACGTCGCGCGCGCCCTCGCCCTCGATCCCAGACTCGTGATACTCGATGAAGCCGTATCGGCGCTCGACAAATCGATCGAGGCCCAGGTGCTGAATCTCCTGATGGATCTCAAGGCGCGCCTGCAGCTCACCTATCTCTTCATCTCCCACGATCTCAACGTGGTGCAGTACATCAGCGATCACGTGCTCGTCATGTACCTTGGCAAGGCGGTCGAGGTCGGCAGCGTCGAGGATATCTACCATCGGCCCCGCCATCCCTACACCCAGGCGCTGCTTGCGTCGCGGCCGACCATGGACCCGGAGGTGAAGCTCGAGCGATCCCCTCTCACCGGCGACCCGCCAAACCCGATCAATCCGCCGCCCGGCTGCCGCTTCCGCACGCGTTGCGCCTTCGCCGAGGACGTGTGCGGGCGAGTCGAGCCCGCGCTCACGTCCTGCGGCGCCACGGGACACGCAGTCGCGTGCCACATGCACATACCCGACTCCAGCCACAGCCGACGACAATGAAACAGATTCACGTCGCGAAACACGCCACCGAGGCGCACCTGGTGAAGGGATTTCTTGAGTCCCACGGTATCGAGGCAGTCGTGCGCGGCGAATTCCTCACCAGCGGCTGGGGCGAACTCCCCACGGATCTGTGCGCGGTGTGGATCGCCGATGACGAGCAGTATCGGCGTGCCGACCGGCTGCTGGTCGATTTTCTCAGTGGCAAACTCGCGCGGGATGGGGCCATCAACTCGTGGACGTGCGCCGGTTGCGGAGAACGCCTGGAAGGCCAGTTCACCGCGTGCTGGAAGTGCGGAACGTCAAGATCTTGAAGGGCGTGACTGGTGACTGGTGACTGATGACTGGTGACTGATGACTGGTGACTGGTGACTGGTGACTGGTGACTGGTGACTGGTGACTGGTGACTGGTGACTGGTGACTGGTGACTGGTGACTAGTAAAGTGCAACGCCCGATCATTCCTTGGGTTGACGACTCACGGGTCACGAGTCACGGGCGACGGCTTACCATGAGTCACCCCCTGCATTGATTCATTGAGGACGCAATGACGAGCCCCGCCCAGAACATCTCCCCCATGATGCTTGAACTGAGCGAATACCTGGCGAGCGCTCTCAAGCGGCCGCTCCCGCCGGAAGTGATCGATCGCGCGAAGATACACATCGTCGACACCTTTGCGGCGATGATCTCGGGATCGCGACTTCTCCCCGGCAAGCGCGCCATACAATACGTGAAGGCGCTGGGCGGCAAGCCGGAGGCGGGAGTCATGGGCACGCGTATCGTCACTTCGGCGACCAACGCAGCACTCGCCAACGGCATGTTCGGCCATGCCGACGAAACGGATGATACGCACCCGCCTACCCTCACCCACCCCGGCACGAGCGTGGTGCCCGCCGCGCTTGCGATCGGCGAGCGCAACCGCCTGTCGGGGGCGGTCCTGCTGCGAGCGATCGTGCTTGGGTACGACATCTGCGCGCGCATGCTGCTCACGCTGAAACCCATGCCGTTCCTGCGTTCGGGGCACCATGCAGGCGCGACCGGACAGCTTTTCGGCGCGGCGGCTACCGCGGCCGCGCTTCTTAAGCACAACGCCGCAAAGATGCGCCACACGCTGACCTACGCCGCGGAGCAGAC
>MEQT01000048.1:24102-30549 GCA_001770325.1 Betaproteobacteria bacterium RIFCSPLOWO2_02_64_14 | reverse complement strand
AGATCCGCCATGAACGACCAGAACACCGACACCACGAAAAGGTTGAACACGCTGATCCACACGAAAAACACACGCGCGACGTGAGCCTTCTCGATGTCGAGGGTGAGGAGCAACCAGAAGACCGCGATGTTGGCGACAAAGAAATGGTAGACAGCGGGGATGAAGCGACGCCGCGGCAGCCGCGCCACCAGCGCGCCGTAAAGCGGTATCGCCGCCAGCAGGACGAGGAAGGTCGCGGTGAAAAGCCACGGCAGCGCGCGCACGCCGCCGGCGATGCCCATCTCGTCGCGCAGCGGGCGCAGCACGTAGTAGCCGGCGAGCAGGAAGAAGAAGTAGGCGAACGACCAGAGAAGCGCGCGCACTTCGTGCGACCGCACCTCCACCAGCCGGCGCAGCCAGCGCTGCGGCAGCGCCTCGTCAGTCACGGCACCGAGGTCCTGGGTGAACAGGAAACAGTAAACAGGGAACCGTCAAACTCCACCTCCGGGTTCCTTCGATCTCGCTTTTCCCTGTTCACTGCTCACCGTTCACCGTTCACTGTTCACTGTTTCCCGTTCTCTGTTCACGATGCAGCACTGACATCGCGATCGCGCGCACGACGTTGTCGGATCCTCCGCCCGCGCCCGAGGGAGACATGATTTCGACGTGCTGAGTCGGCTTCCACTCCTGTCACAATTTCCCATTTAAGGATTTCGTCGGGCGGAAGACTGGCGAAATCCTTCCAGTATCGCAATCTTCAAAGGCGGATTTCATCCCGGGTGGCCGGCACAGGAGGCGCGGCAATCCACGCAAAGCGCGCCGCCAAGACGGTTCGACAATATCGCATGCGATGTGAAGGTGTTCGCGTTATGCCCGGCCGGGAAAATAAATTCTCCGCGCCGCGGCCGTTCTAACTCACCCGCTTGCCCGCCTGAATCCGTATCGCTTCTTTCAACGCGCTCACGTTGGGCGAAAAAAAGCGATTAACCGTGAAGTCGCCGAATACGCGCTCCAGGAAGTTGAGATTGTCCGCGTCGGAAAGCGGTTTCCCCCACTCGCTGGACAGGTTCGCCTGGCTGAGTTCGCTGTAGCCGGGAGTGAGGCCTACCGAGGGCAGAACGTCGGCCTCCGTGAGCAGCACCGCCTGCCGCGCGAGACTCGCGTCGCGCGCCAGCATCGCAAGCGGTTCACCTATGCCCGCGGCATCGGGTTGCGCGCCGCCCTCGAAGAAATGCAGGTAGCACCGCCGCGCGAAGGGCATGCCCGTTGAAATTTCCGTCGCCAATATCATGGCGGAGATCCGCGTACACTCGTCCTGCGGCACCCCGGAGGCAGCGAGGTAGGGCAGCATCGCCTCCACAGCGACGCGCTCGAGCCGGAACGTCGCGTCCCCGAAGCCCTTCCCGTCGTGATGGAAGTCGTGCGCGAGCGCCGCGACCAGCAACTGTACCCGCTCGGCCTGCGTCAGCGGCGCCGCGAGCAACAGGTAGAGCGCGGCGAGGAGCACCTCGCAGAAATGCTGCCGGTTGTGATACGGGTTGCCGTCCCCCGCACCGATGCCGGCGTCAATATCGCGCGCGATCCGCCCGCCCGCCTGCAGCAGCGGGTGTGCATCCTCGATCCCGGCCGCCTGCATCGCGGCGCGCCAGCACTGCGTCGCCTCGTCGGGAAAGCTCGCTGCCGCCTCGTAGCAGGCAACGATCTCGCGCGCCACCTGCTGCGGGCTTGCACGGTCGTTAAGCCGGAACGGTGCGCGCGTGAAATCGAAGGTAACGGCATTCAACAGATCAACCCACGGCTTATCCGCCCGCCTTGCGTGCGGCGGGCAGCGTCTTGCCGCTAAACCGCGCTTCCAGTTTCTCGGCCACCCCGGGCTCGAGCGTGCGCGAGCCTCACCCCGGCTGCAACGGCCGCAGCCCCTCGCCCAGTTCGGCGATGCCGGTCAAGCGTCGCCAGGCATCGCGGTCCCAGCCCACCACGCGCTCGACCTCGCGCCCCGCCTCGAACCGGATCAAGGTGGGCGTGAACTCGATAGCGTTGCGCCAGGAGTGATCGAGTTCGCGGTCATCCACCACGCCGTCGATCGCGGCGGGAAACCGCGGATCGTCCTGCGACACCACCCGGAATTGCGGCACCCTGCGCGCGACCGCCTGCATCTGCTTTTCAATCAGCGTGCAGGTCGGACACGCGCGTTTGACGAACGCGACCAGCCCTTCCGTGACGAGCGGCGAGGCGGAAGCCATGGCGCTGCGCGATTCGGGGTGCGTCCTACTTCAACGCGGAAAAATCAGTCGGCCGGAGCAGCGTGCGGGTGATGCCAAAAACGAGCGGGCCCGCTTCTTCACTTTTTTCGCGCGCGGCGGCCCACTCCTTGTCGGCCTGGAACGCAGCAGAGGCGCGCTCGCGGTGCGCGAGATCGTCCCACTGGAGCATGTAGACAAGATCGTTGGTGTTCTCGCCGATGTCCACGTTCCAGAAACCGAGCGGGCGGATGTCGTGCCGCTTCCAGATCTGGACCGTGTGCTTGCGGAAGCGGTCCACGAGGGCCGCGAGTTTGCCGGGCATTGCATGGTAGACGCGAAGCTCGTATATCATTGTTGTGTTCTCCTGGGTTGGCATGCGCCCGGCCTTGCGCCGGGCACCGTATGATGATAGCACCGATACCCTGAATGGCCCGCAATGACTTGCATTCTCCGACACGACGCCGTGCGCTCGCGCTGCTTGCCGCCGGCGCGGCCGGACTCTCGCGCATGGCGCAGGCGGTGGCCCCCGTGACAGGGCTGCTGAAGCGCCCGATTCCCCGCAGCGGCGAGTTGCTGCCGGTGGTGGGAATCGGCACCTGGCGGACGTTCGACGTGGGCCCGAACGACGCGGCGCGCGGCGAGCTGAAGGCGGTGCTGCGCGAACTGGTCGCGCTTGGCGGACGCGCGATCGATTCGTCCCCGATGTACGGTGAAGCCGAGCGCGTCGTCGGCGATCTCGCCGCAGAACTCAAGCTGCGCAAATCGTTGTTCCTCGCCACCAAGGTGTGGACCAGTGGCCGCGACGCCGGCATCCGGCAGATGGAACAGTCGTTGAAGCTCATGCGCACCGAGCGGCTCGATCTCATGCAGGTGCACAACCTGCTAGACGTCGCGACTCACACCGGCACGCTCCGCGAGTGGAAAGCCGCGGGGCGAATCCGCTACCTCGGCATCACGCATTACCACGAAGGCGCGTACCGGGAGCTCGAGCGCCTGGTGCGCACCCGCGATTACGATTTCGTCCAGTTCAACTACTCGATGGCCGAGCGCGAAGCCGATTCGAGGCTGCTCTCCGCGTGCGCCGAATCCGGCACCGCGGTCATCGTCAACCGGCCGTTCTCGCACGCGGGCCTTTTCGGGAGAGTCAAAGGGAAACCGCTGCCGCCGTGGGCGGCGGAGTTCGACTGTGCAAGCTGGGCGCAATTTTTCCTGAAGTGGATCCTGGGCCATCCCGCGGTAACCTGCGTCATCCCGGGTACGGGCCGGCTCGCGCATCTGAAAGACAATATGCAGGCCGGATTTGGCCGGCTGCCCGATGCGGCGCAGCGGCAGCGCATGGTGGAACACCTGGAACGCCTATGACGCTTCTTTTTCTTACATGTTGCCGGTAAAGCGTGGCGAGCCGGGACAACTCTTGAGTAGTATGCGGTTCCACACCAGCTTGCTGCTGGCGATCCTGCTGGCGCTCGCCACGCTTCAGGGATGCAGCCTGCTGCGGCTCGGCTACGGGCAGCTCGATCACATTGCGGCGTGGATGGCCGACGACTACTTCGATCTCGATCATCAGCAGAAGGACGAGTTTCACAAGCGCTTTGCGCGCCTGCACGAGTGGCACCGCTACGAGCAATTGCCCGACTACGCCGCGTTTCTGCGCGATATCAGGGGCCGCGTGGAAAAAGGTCTCGCCCGGGAGGACGTGGTCTGGGTGGCGGAAGGGGTCAGGGCGCGCTACCGCACGCTCGCGCGCCACGGCGCCGACGATGCCGCGACGCTCCTGCTCACGATCACCCCGCAGCAGATCGAGGCGCTCAAGCGCCAATGGGACAAGGACAACCGCAAGTTCATCCGCGATCACAAGCTCGACGGCACGCCGCAGGAACGGCAGCGGGCGCGCGTGAAACGCGCGCTCGACCAGGTCACGGACTGGGTCGGGAGCCTCACGCCCGAGCAGGAGGAACGCATTGCCGCACTCGTCACGGCCGCGCCTTCGATTCAACCCCTGCGCCATGAAGACCGCCGCCGCCGACAGCGTGAATTTCTCGCCCTGCTGGAGCAGCGCGCCAATCCAGCCGAGTTCCCGGCGCGGTTGCGCGACTGGCTCATTGACTGGGAGAAGGGCCGCGCGCCGCAGTACCAACGGCTGCAGCCCGAAGCGTGGGAGAACCGCATCGCCTTTCTCGTCGCGGTGGACCGCATGCTCACGCCGCACCAACGCGCCACCTTGACGCGGCGACTGCAAAATTACATCGACGATTTCACCCGCCTCGCGGAACGCCGCGGCGCGCAGACTACCGCACAATAGACAGACAACGTAGCGTGGGCAGCGCCCACCACGGTGCGCGATGTGCACCCTGCCTCGACTGCGTGACCGGTGACCAGTGACCGGTTTCGTAGGTTGGGATAAGCGCGTCGTCAGCGCCCGCGAAGGCGGGGGGCATCCCAACGATCACCGTACACACGGGATGTTGGGGTTCGCATCGCTCACCGCCAACCTACGCTGTGGATCATCGATCGGGTGGGTATTGCCCACCACGGTGCGCGATGCGCACCCTACGCTCTTGGGGCGATAGAATAGCTGCTCGCGACCACGGTCTTACGCCATGCCCGCCTTCGTCCATCCGATCGCCTCCAAGCTGCCTCGCGTCGGCACGACGATCTTCACGGTGATGTCGCGGCTTGCCGCCGAGCACAACGCCATCAACCTGTCGCAGGGCTTTCCCGATTTCGATTGCGCGCCGGAACTGCGCGCGCTTTTCACCAAGTACGTGAACGCGGGCGTCAATCAGTATCCGCCGATGGCGGGCATCATGCCATTGCGCGAGGCGATCACGGACAAGGTGCAGGCGTTGTATGGGGCGACCTATGATCCCGAACACGAAGTGACGGTCGTGCCGGGGGCAACTTACGGAATTTTCACCGCCATCGCCACCCTGGTGCACCCCGGTGACGAGGTGCTCCTGTTCGAACCCGCCTACGACAGTTATGCGCCGGCGGTCGAAGTTGCCGGCGGGTGTCCGGTGTACGTGCAGTTGCGCTACCCCGACTACAGCATCGACTGGGAGGCCGTGCAGCGCGCGATCACGCCAAAGACGAGGATGATCGTGATCAACACGCCCAACAACCCGACGGCGACGGTGTTGTCCGGCGAAGATCTGCGGATGCTGGAAAACGTCCTGCGCGCGACCGATATCGTGGTGGTGAGCGACGAGGTCTACGAACACATCGTATTCGACGGCCACCGCCATCAAAGCGTCGCGTCCTTTCCCGGGCTTGCCGAGCGCAGCTTCGTCGTGTCCTCCTTCGGCAAGACCTATCACGTGACCGGCTGGAAGACGGGCTACGTGCTGGCGCCGCGCGAGTTGATGGCGGAATTCCGCAAAGTGCACCAGTTCAACGCCTTCGTCACCAACTCGCCGGTGCAGTACGCGCTCGCCGAGTACATGCAGGACCGCGACGCGTACCTCACGCTCGCCGCGTTCTATCAGAAGAAGCGCGACTTCTTTCTGGAGGGCGTCAAGGCCTCGCGCTTCCAGCCGCTGCCCTCGCGCGGCACGTTTTTCCAGAACCTGTGCTACGACAGAATCAGCGACGAGAATGACTCCGATCTCGCGATCCGCCTCACCCGCGAGCGCGGCGTCGCCTCGATCCCGGTGTCGGTTTTCTACCGCGAACCGCCCGCCCACCGGGTGTTGCGCTTCTGTTTCGCCAAGTCCGAGGACACGCTCGCGCGCGGGGCCGAGATCCTGTGCCGCCTATGACGGCGGTTGCGGGATCGCCCGATCGCGGGCACACTTGCGCCTCGCTTCACCCAAATCGTTTACCCTGGAAAAGCCGTTAGCCACAGGGAGCACGGAGCGTGAACACCCCGGAAGTAGCGGTAGTCGTCGGCGCAGGTCCCGGCCTGGGCACGGCGCTTGCGCGGCGCTTCGCGCGCGCGGGCATGACGGTTGCGGTCGCGCGGCGCGACCGCGCGGCGCTCGAGGCCGTGGTGCAGAAGGTGGGCCCGGCTGCGCGGCCCTACGCCTGCGATGCCGCAAACGAACGGGCAGTCGCGGATCTGTTCGAGTCGGTCGCGCGCGATCTTGGGCCGCCCCGGCTCGTCGTTCACAATGCCGGCGGCTTCGCACGCAAATCCTTGCTTGAAACCAGCGCCGCGGAGTTTGAGCAAGGCTGGCGCAACGCATGTCTTGGGGGCTTTCTCGTGGGGCGGGAGGCCGTGCGGCAG
>MEQT01000048.1:23830-24094 GCA_001770325.1 Betaproteobacteria bacterium RIFCSPLOWO2_02_64_14 | reverse complement strand
TTAGGCTTCAGGCGCCACCGCTGTGGTTTGATACAGAGACAACCCGAAAGTCGCTGTTCGTGCTAGAAGAATCGATGCGATACGCCACGCGGCATTTCAACGGATCAACGTTTCTAATTGTGTATATTCCGTCGCCCCTGGTCTCGTACGACCTTGAGTCTGCGACTGTGAAAGTGGGTCCGCCCGACGGCACTGGACGCATCTACTCCGTGTCCGAGATCCATCGAAAGAGCGATGAGCTTTGCAATCAGGTTGCGTTGGTTG
>MEQT01000048.1:19091-23801 GCA_001770325.1 Betaproteobacteria bacterium RIFCSPLOWO2_02_64_14 | reverse complement strand
CTGCGGCCGTACGTCGAGAAATTCTGAGCGTCAGGGAGGGGTCGGCGTCACGGCACGTGAGGCGGCGCGCCAGCGCCCGTGATAGTCGGCGAGCAGCCGGCTGATTTCGCTGCCGATGCGCGCGTAGTCCGCCTCCATAAGATTGGCGAGCGACACGCGCACCGACATCTTCGGCGCATCGAACCCGCCGCCGTCCAGCAGCACGATGGATTTTTCCTCGGCGAGGCGCACGACGAAATCGATCGGTTCGAAGGTATCGATGAGCCATCGCGCGAACGCCTCCCCGTAGCGCTCGCGCGCGAGCGCCGGCATGTCGAGCGTCGCGTAGTAATAGACTTCGTGGCCGTCGTCGGGCACCGCGAGGCCGGCCGCCGCGTAGAGCGCCTCGAAGCGCCGCTTCACGACGCCGCGCGCGGTGTCGCGGTAGGCGTGGTCGCTGTCCAGCAGTCCGTGCAACGCGAACAGCGCCATCTGCGCCTGCTGCGGCGTTGACAGCCCCGCCGTGTGGTTGAGTCCGACCGCGCGGCTGTCCGCCACCATGCGGTCGATGAGCTTGAGCGACGCGGGATCGAGCGCGATGCTGCCATAGCGCCGGCGGTGCGCCTCGCGCACTGCCTCGGGCATCTCGCGCAGGCGCCGGTCAAGCGCGCTGTCCTCGTGCATGCCGACCACGCCCAGCCGCCAGCCCGTGGTTCCCCAGTACTTCGAGAACGAATACACCAGGATGGTGTTGCGCGGTGCGACCGCGGCAAGTGAGCGGAAACCGCGGGCGAAGGCTGCATACACATCGTCGGTGATGATGACGAGATCGGGCCGTTCGTCGCGGACGAGGCGCGCAATGCGTTCCAGCGACTCGTCGTCGATCCGCACCGAGGTGGGGTTCGATGGATTGACCACGAAGAAGGCGCGGATCGACGGATCGCGGAGCTTCTCGAGTTCGGCCGCCGGGTATTGCCAGCCGCGCCTTTCATCCTGGCTCACCTCGATCTCGGTCAGCTCGTAATCGTTCAACCGCGGCACTTCGAGGTACGGCGAAAAGATCGGAACGCCGAGCGCGATCCGGTCGCCCTTGTTGAGCAGCCGCGCTTCGGCCAGGCTGTTGAAGATATAGGTGATGCCCGCGGTCGCGCCTTCGACGGCGAAGAGATCGAATCTGCCGGCCGCTGCATCATTCCCGAACAACTCCCGTTCCAGCAGTGCGTGGACGATGCGCTCGCACCCCTGCAGCATCCGGTCGGGCCAGGGATAGCGGCAGCCGAGCGCCGCCTCCACCAACTCCCGGAGCAAGCGGCTGCGCTCGAGATCGAGTTCGCTGACGGCGTAATCGAGGCCGCGGCAGAGAAAGTCGATTCCGGCCTCTTTCTCGTTGCGCGCAGAGAAGTCCGCGAATCGCTGCGTCAGGTCGCCGCGCACCAGTCCGCCCATCCCGGGTGCAAGCGTGACGCGCCCGGACTCCTCCAGCGCAAACCTGAGCAACTGCGTGAAGCCATGCCGCGGCGCGAGCGCCAGCCAGTTGGGATTGCCGCGGCCGGCGTTGAGCATCATGCGCTCGCTGCGCCGCGCCGCGAGCCGCACCAGCATGTCCTTCAACTCGAACGGGCTCAAGCGTTCGAAACGCCGCTCCTCGCCGGGTTCCACTGGGAGGGGCCCTCCTGCCCGGCGCTACAGCACGCCGGACAATCCTCCATCGACGTTGAGGCAGACCCCGGTGACGTAGCTCGCCGCGCCGGAGGCGAGGAAGGCGATGACGTTGGCGACCTCCTCGGATTCGCCCATGCGGCCGAGCGGCACGGTCTTACCGGTCTTCGCGTAATGCTCCGCGACGCTCACGCCCTCACGCGCGGCGCGGCGCTCCTGCTGCTTCGACTTGATCTTGCCGACGGCAACCGCATTGACGAGGATATTGTCGGGCGCGTACTCTTTCGAGAGCGCCTTCACCAGAGCAAGCCCCGCGGCGCGGCTCACCGTGGTGGGAAACGATCCCGCAAAGGGCTGCTTCGCGCCCACCATGCTCAAGTTGATGATGCGGCCGCCGCCCTGCTTTTTCATGTGCGGAATCGCCGCGCGCGCGGTGCGGATGTGTGCAAACACCTTGATCTCGAGATCTTGCTGCCACGCGGGATCGTCGACCTTGGTAAACGGCGACTGCCCGGTGCCGCCTGCGTTGTTGACCACGATATCGACGCGCCCGAAATGTCTGACGGTCTCCGCGATGAAGCGCTCGGCCTCACCGGCGCTGGCGGCGTCCGCGACGACGCCCAGCACATCGTGGCCGGCCTTCTTCAGGTCGGCGACAAATGCGTTAAGTATCTCCGCCCGCCGCGCGCATAGCGCCACTTTCGCGCCTTCCTGCGCGAGGCGCAGAACCGTCGCCCGCCCGATGCCCTCGCTGCCGCCGGTCACCGCAGCGACCTTCCCTTTCAATCCCAGCTCCATGACTCCCCCTGGAAGAAGTGTTGCGAAATGTAAGGCGTGATTCTGACACATCGTCCCACTCCGCGGGCGCGGATGCTTTCGTGACCACGCGCCTCGCGCGAGGTAGCGGCAACATCTGGTAACACATTGCGCCGATTTGTTACTCCTGGTGGGAGCTGCCGCGACTATGCTGGCCTCACCGTGCGCGAGTGTCATTCGATGCCGCGGGGACGGCAACAGGCGAAGGAGGATGCTGACATGAACCGAGGTGCACTGATACTCGCACTTGCCGCGACCGCCTTTGCGTCCGGATGCGCGACACAAGCCCCATATTCGAGCGGCCAATACGACCGTGGCTACGGCGGCGATCCGTATTACCGCAACAGCGGCTACGACGACCGCAATTATCGAGGGTACGACTCGTATCCCGCGAGCCGTTCGACCAATGCCCCTGCCCCATCCCCGGGCATCGGATCGTACCTGCCGCAAGCTGCCGGCGCCGTCGCGGGCGGCTTGCTGGGCGCGCAGGTCGGCAGAGGAAACGGCAGGGTCGCCGCATCCGCTGCCGGCGCGGCATCCGGCGCCTACGCTGCGGGACGCATGGCCGACCCGTGCCAGCCTTCGCTCAACCTGGGACACCTCATCGGCGGATTGGCAGGCGGATTGCTGGGCGCCCAGGTCGGAGGCGGGAACGGCAGGACCGCTGCGGCTGCAGTAGGAGCGGCTGCCGGCACAACCGTCGGCGGTAACATGGGGGGCACTTCGAGCTGTCGTTGATGCGTACCGAGGTGTGACCGCAGATTCATGGGGCGGGCATTGCCCACCACGGGGCGCAATGCGCACCCTACCTCTGTCGCTGACGCCCCGGACGCGCGGTAGCAGTCTGCTACACTCGCACGGTCATGATCATCGCCATTCCCGACGACTACCACGGCCTGGTGTCGCGGCTCGACTGTTACTCGCGGCTGGCGGCACACGACGTGCGCATTTTCAAGGATGCCGCGCCGCCCTTTGCCACGCTCGCCGCGCACCTCGCCGACGCCGAGATCATCGTTCCCATTCGCGAGCGCACTGTGTACACCCGGGCGCTGCTCGAGAAACTGCCTGGACTGAAACTCATCAGCCAGACGGGACGCAGCACCCGTCACATCGATGTCGCCGCCTGCACCGAGCGTGGTATTGCCATCGCGGCGGGCACGCAGGCCTCGTCCCACACCGTTTCCGAGCACACCTGGGCGCTGATACTGGCGAGCCTGCGGCGCATCCCCGAGGAAGTCGCGTTGATGAAGCGCGGCGCCTGGCGAACCTCGTTCAGCGGCAGCCTGTACGGCAAGACCCTGGGCGTCTTCGGCCTGGGCAGGATCGGCACGCTGGTCGCCGCCACCGGAGCGAGTTTCGGCATGCGGGTGTTGGTGTGGGGGCGTGAGAACTCGTTGGCCGCCGCCCGCAAGGCGGGGTATGCCGCGGCGGGCGGCAAGGCAGAGTTGTTCGAGCAGTCCGACGTGCTCGCGCTCACCGTGAGAATGGCGCCGGAAACCCGGGGCATCGTGACCGCCGCCGATCTCGCGCGTATGAAACCGGCGGCGCTTTTCGTCAACACGGCGCGCGCCGAGTTGATCGAACCGGGCGCGCTGCTCGCGGCGCTCGATCAGGGAAGGCCCGGGTTCGCCGCGGTCGATGTCTACGAGAATGAACCGGTCTTGCGTGGCGAGCATCCGCTGCTCAAGCGCGACAACGTGCTCTGCACCCCGCACAGCGCCTGGATCGAGCCTTACACCTACGAACTCTACTTTGGCGAAGCGTTCGACAACCTGCTCGCCTTCACCGCGGGCAAGCCGGTCAACATTGTCAATCCGGGCGCGTTAAAATAGCTCCCCACTTCGTGAACGGAACCCGATGGCCAAGCTGTTCGATGACGAGCTGAACGAGGCGATGCAGCAGTTGTTCGACGAAACCATCGAGGCCATACAGCTCTCGAAGGTGAGCCCCGACCTGGACGACCTCGCGGCGACCTTTGCCGTCGCACTGCTCAAGCTGGGACTCGCGACCGGGTTTGTCGAGCAGCGCCATCCGGGCTTCGCCAAGGACGTCGAGGAAAAACGCCAGCGCGTCATCGCCGCCCTCACGCAGAAGCACTGATTGAATAGCCGCCGATGGACACAGATGAACGCCGATAAGGGCTAGACCAAGAGCATCAACGCGAAGGACGCGAAGGAAAGACCAAGGACGCAAGGAAGACGATAATTGGAAAAAATACTCGTGGCCGACGTGAGTATGCGCTGCTCATTCATCCTT
>MEQT01000048.1:12936-19074 GCA_001770325.1 Betaproteobacteria bacterium RIFCSPLOWO2_02_64_14 | reverse complement strand
CCTTTGCTCGTATCGGCGTTTATCGGCGTACATCTGCGGCTGATCCGTTCTTGACGTGACCCTCAAGCTCCCCATCTACCTCGACAACGCCGCGACCACGGCCGTCGATCCGCGCGTGGCGGAAAAGATGCTGCCGTACCTCACCGAGCATTACGGCAATCCAGCGAGCGGCACGCACGGCTTCGGCCGCACCGCGGCGCGCGCCGTGGACGAGGCGCGCGGCGAAGTCGCCACGCTCCTCAATGCCGACGCGGGCGAGATCGTGTGGACTTCGGGCGCCACCGAATCCAACAACCTTGCCATCAAGGGCGCGGCACTTGCCAATCAGGCGCGTGGCCGGCACCTCGTCACGCTCAAGACCGAACACAAGGCCGTGCTCGACACCATGAAAGTGCTCGAGACGCAGGGCTGCACGGTCACCTATCTCGCACCCGGTGCGGATGGTCTCATCGACCTCGACACGTTCCGCGCGGCGCTGCGTCCCGACACCATTCTCGGCTCGGTGATGCTGGTCAACAACGAGATCGGAGTCATCCAGGACGTGGCGGCGCTCGGCGCCGCGTGCCGCGACCGCGGCATCCTGTTCCACGTCGACGCCGCGCAGGCAACGGGTAAGGTTCCGATCGACATGACGCGGCTGCCCGTCGATCTCATGTCGCTCACGGCGCACAAAACCTATGGTCCCAAGGGTATCGGCGCGCTCTATGTGAGGAGCGCGCCGCACGTGCGGCTGGAAGCGCAAATGCACGGCGGGGGTCACGAGCGCGGGCTGCGCTCGGGCACGCTGCCCACCCACCAGATCGTGGGCATCGGCGAGTGCTTCCGCATCGCCGGCGAGGAAATGCCGCTCGAAGTGCCGCGCATCCGGGCGCTGCGCGACCGGCTGTGGAATCGCCTGCGCGATCTGCCGGGGATCGTGGTGAATGGCAGCATGGAACGGCGCATCGCGAACAACCTCAACGTGAGCCTCAGGCTCGAACGGGGCGACACCCTGATGGCCGCGCTCACGGATATCGCCGTCTCCTCGACCGCCGCGTGCGACAGCAGCGGCGTATCACACGTACTCCAGGCCCTCGGCAACGACGCCGTTGCCGCCAGGAACTCGCTCCGCATCACCGTCGGCCGCTTCAATACCGAAGAAGAAATCGATTACGCCGCGCACTACCTGCGGCGCAGGATCGAGGACTGCCGCGCGGGGCGCCTGAGGAATTTGTCGGACCTTGTTCCGACAAATTCCTGACGTCGGACTACCCGAACGCGGGGAATCAATCCAGGTAATCCCGCATGCTGCGTGAACTGCACAACGTGCGGCAGATCAAGGGTGAAAACCGCCGGCGCTGGTTTGCGGACCGATATTTCGATCTGATCGTGTGGCTCGCCGAGGATGGCGAGATCACGGGGTTCCAGTTGTGCTACGACAAGGAAGGCGACCAGCGCGCGCTGACGTGGAATCGTCCCGGCAGCTACACCCATACCGGAATCGACGACGGCGAAAACCGTCCCGCCCGCTACAAGCAGACGCCGATCCTGGTCGCCGACGGCAGCTTCGATCATACCGCCATCGCCGAGAGGTTCAAACGCGCGAGCCTCAAGATCGACCCGCCGCTCGCGAAATTCGTCTACGCCAGGCTGCTCGCCTACGACCGGCGTTGATTCGGGGCATGATCGGTACAACCAAAACACCGGCAGCGGCCGATCCGCGTGCAGCGCGCGGGTTGCCGCGGGGCACGCGCACCGCCCTCCTTTCGTTCGCGCCCGCCGCCCTATTTCTTCTTGAGCCCCACGCGTGTCGCCACCTCGGAGAACGTCTTGATCTGATCGCGCAGAATCCGGTCGTGCTCCGCCGGGGTGGTCGGCGCCGGGTGATAGGCTATCGCCTCCAGCCGTTCCCTCACTTCCGGAAGCGCAAAGATGCGCGCGACCTCTTTGCTGATCCGCTCCCGAATCGGCTGCGGCGTTCCAGCCGGCGCCAGCAGCGAATGCGACCCATCGCGCCCGAAACCGGGGAGCACCTCGGGAATCGCCGGCACATCCGGCAGCAGCGGCGAGCGTTGCGGCGTGCTCACCGCCAGCGCGAGGAGCCTGCCGTCCTTCACGAACGGCAGCGCCGAGCCCAGCCCCACGATGCAATAGTGCGTGCGCCCGGCGACGACTTCGATCAACGCATCGGGTGTCCCCTTGAAACCCACATGCACCGCCTTGATTCCGGCGGCATAATTGAACCGCTCGGCGTTGAGGTGAGTGCTGCTGCCGCCGCCGCCCGAGCTGAAGAGCATCTGGCCGGGCTTCGCGCGCGCAAGCGCGATGAAGTCCTTCACGGTTCTCGCGCCGAGTGAAGGCGACACGAACAGCGCGCTGGTGCTGAAACCGATCTGGGTCACGCCCGCAAAGTCCTTGTAGGGATCGTAAGGAAGCGTTGCGTGGAGCGCCGCCCCGATGGTGAACTGCGCCGAGATCAGCAGCAGCGTATGGCCGTCCGGGGTTGCCTTGGCGAGGAGCGCCGCCGCGATCGTGCCGGCCGCTCCCGGCCGGTTTTCGACCACCACCGGCTGCCCCCAGCTCTCGCTCATCTTTGGCGCCAGGACGCGCGCCAACATGTCGCTCGGGCTGCCGAAGGCCCCGGACAGCATCCGTACGGGCTTGGTGGGATAGTTCTGCCTCTGCTGCGCAAGGCCCGGTGTGCCGAAAAGTCCAGCACCCGCGGCAAACACCATCGCAAACGTCAATATTCTTGTATTGCGCATCCCAATGCTCCTTGTCGACGTGCCGTTGCCACCAGCCTACTTCGCCATCCCCAGTTCGGTGAGCATCGCCTTGAACTCCTCGTATTCGCGGTCGTAGATGCGCTTCGCCTCCGACGCGGGCGCGTAAGCGTCCACCCAGAAATTCGCCTCGAGATCCTTCTTCCAGTCCTCCGTTTGCACCAGCTTGCGCAACACACCGTCCCAGAACGCGATCTGGGCGGGCGTCATGCCCTTGGGCCCCTGGATGCCGCGCCAGCTCCCGGCCTCGGCCGGCGCGCCCTCTTCGCGCCACGTCGGCACCGACGCGAACGGCCCCCACAGCCGCTTCGGACCGGAAGTGGCGAGCGTGCGGAGCTTTCCCGCCATCAGGAACTGGACCATGTTCCCCGGCCCGGTGTTGATCGCCTCGACGTGACCGCCGAGCAGCGCCTGGGTGGTCGCGCCTCCGCCCTGGAATATGACCGTTTTCACCCGTTTGATGTCGATGCCGGCGGCGCG
The DNA here is from genome assembly GCA_001770325.1 of Betaproteobacteria bacterium RIFCSPLOWO2_02_64_14. Taxonomy (GTDB): domain Bacteria; phylum Pseudomonadota; class Gammaproteobacteria; order Burkholderiales; family SG8-41; genus DSOT01. The sequence continues at coordinate 15,832 of MEQT01000048.1, read as the reverse complement.
CAGTATCGTCATCAGCGACGTGAAGTTGCCGCCGGAGCGGCTGGTCGAGATGCCGAACGGCAGCGCGTCCGGGTTCGGCCGCAGCCGCTCGAGCAGCTCGCGCCCGCTCCGGATCGCGGAACCCGCCTGCACGTTCACGCTCATCCACTCGTCGAACAGCATCGCGAGCGAAGTAAAATCGTTGTGATTGAATGGCACCGTGCCCACGATGTAGTTGCTGATCGAGCCGCTGGTGCCGATGATGAAGTAGTGGCCGTCGCCCGCGTGTTGATTGAGATAGGTGTAGCCGATGGTGCCGCTGCCGCCGGGTTTGTTCACGACGTTCACCGGCACATCGACCATCTTGTGCTTCTGCAGGATGCGCTGGATCACCCGCGCCGTGCGATCGGTCGTCCCCGCCGGCCCCGACGGCGCGATGATCTCGACCGTTTTCTCCGGCTTCCATTGCGCGAACGCCGGAGCAGCAAGCAGCGCGCCGCCGGCCAGCAGCACGCGAACGAGAAGCGAACTACGGACAAATATGCCGTGCATGGCGTTCTCCCTCGGGGAATGTTGGACTATAGCACGCCACTTGCATTCGCCGATGCGCGCGCCTTGACAGCGCCTCCCTGCCGTCGCAATACTCGCGCTCCATGGGAATGACCGCAGCAGAGAAAATCCTCGCGCGCGCGAGCGGCTTCAAGGAAACGCGGGCCGGCGCGATCGTGTACCCGACGCCGGACTTCGTCACCATTCACGACGGCGTGGTGATGGGCGCGAAGCAGGAACTCGACGCGCTCGGCATCGACCGCGTGTTCGATCCGGCGCGGGTGATGATGGTGACCGACCACGACGTGCTCTATCTCAACGAGCGCGCCGTGGCGCGCGGCGCGTTCAACCGGACGGCCGCCCGCGCCTGGGGCATCACGAACTTCTATGACGCGGGCCAGGGCGGCCATGGACACATCTTCCCGATGGAACAGGGCATCGTCTCGCCCGGCACGTTCTACTTCGACAACGATCGCCACTGCACCAACGCGGGCGGCATCGGCGCGTTGGCGATCCGCGTCGGCACCGACATGAGCCGCGTGCTGGCGACCGGCACCACCTGGACCGTCGTGCCGGAGAGCGTGAAGCTGACGATCAAAGGCCGTTTGCGTCCCGGCGTCTACGCCCGCGACCTGGGATTCAGGATCGCGCGGGGCCTCGCGGGCGATGGCTTCTTTGGTGTCAACATCGACTACCGGGTGCTGGAGTTCGCGGGCGACATCGAACAATTCGCGCTCGCCGCCCGCGTGTCGCTGTGCAGTTCGCCCACCGAAATGCGCGCGATCGGCGTGTTCTTTCCGCCGTCCGCGGAAATTCTCGAGTACGCCGGCGCCCGCGCAAGACGCCCGTTCGCTCCAGTCTATTCCGACAGCGACGCAGTGTACGATGCCGAGATCGAACTCGACGTGAGCAGTCTCGAACCGCAGGTGGCGCTGCCCGGCGGGCCGCACCGGGCCGCCGACCTTTCCACGGTCGCCGGTACGCCCGTCAATCACACGTTCATCGGCTCGTGCGGTTCGGGCATGTGGGACGATCTTGCCGAGGCAGCGAAGATCCTCGAGGGACGCCACATCGCGCCGGGCGTGCGGCTCATCGTCGCCCCCGGCTCCGAAGCCTCGACGCATCGCATGCGGCGCGAAGGCCTGCTGGAGATCTATCAGGAGGCCGGCGCGATGATGTTGCCCGCCGGCTGCGGGGTCTGCGCGAGCGGCCGCGCCGGGCTCGTGCATTCGGGCGAGGTCTCGATCTCCACCGCGGTGGCGAACGGCGCCGGGCGCTTCGGCGCGAAAGACGCCCAGCTCTTCCTCGCCAGCCCGGCCACCGTCGCCGCCTCCGCCGTTGCGGGCCGCATCACCGACCCGCGCGAGATGCAACCCGCCGCCGCACCTCCGCCATGAAGAACGCTGCAACCCTCTCCCCGCTGATGCAGGAACTGAGCGCCTATATCGCGGGCGCCGTGAAGCGCAAGCTGCCAGACGAAGTCGCCGAGCGCGCGCGGCTGCATCTTGTCGATGTCGTCGCGTCGATGCTCTCGGGATCGCGCCAGCTTCCCGGAATGCGGGCCATTGCTTACATCAAACCGCTCGGCGGCACGCGGCAGGCTGGCGTGATCGGCACGCGGATCGTCACGACTACGCTCAACGCGGTGCTGGCGAATGGCACGTTCGGGCACGCCGACGAGACCGATGACACGCATCCGCCGACGCGCTCGCATCCGGGCACGAGCGTCGTTCCCACCGTGCTCGCGCTGTCCGAATGGCTGAAGCTTCCCGGCGAACACATGCTGCGCGCGATGGTGCTCGGATACGACATCTGCGCCCGCGTACTGCTTTCGCTCAACGCGACCCGCTACATGGCCACCGGGCGCCACGCGGGTGCGATGGGCCAGACCTTCGGCGCGACCGCGGCCGCCGCGGCGCTGCTCAAGCTCAACCCGCGCAAGGTGCGCTATGCGCTCGCCTACGCGGCGGAGCACGTCGGCGGAATCGCCACCATGTTCCGCGACACCGAGCACATCGAAAAAGCCTACGCCATGGGCGGCATGCCGGCGCACGACGGGCTTTCGTCCGCGCTCATGGCGGCGGCCGGCTTCACCGGCGTGGAAGATGTGTTCTCGGGCGACCCGAATTTCTTCACCATCTTCATCGACCGGGCGGAACCGGAAGCAATGGTGCGCGGCCTCGGGCGCGACTACGAAATCCTGCGCGGCGGCATCAAGCGCTGGTCGGCGGGCGGACCGTGCCAGGGGCCGCTGCACGTGCTCTACGAACTGATTTGCGCGCACAAGATCCGGCCCGAGCAGGTGGAAAAGGTGGTGGCGCGCGTGCCCGACACCGAGTTGAAGGTGGTCGACAACCGCGACATGGTC
>MEQT01000048.1:4905-12830 GCA_001770325.1 Betaproteobacteria bacterium RIFCSPLOWO2_02_64_14 | reverse complement strand
CTCAGGGACGGCCGTCGCGTCACCGCCCAGACGATGGCGGCCAAAGGCAGTCCCGACAACCCGCTCAACCACAACGACGTGACCGAGAAGGCGCTCGACTTGATGGCTCCGGTGCTCGGCAAGGCGCGAAGCCGCACGTTGATCGCCGCCCTGTTCGATATCCAGAAACTCGAGAACGTGGGCGTGCTGCGCAAGCTATATTCGGCCTGACGATGCCAAAATTATCAGTCAGTTGATGAAGCCAGTGGCCTTGATCACCGGAATGAGCCGCTCGCGCTCGTGATCGACGAAGCGCTGCGCTTTTTCCGGGCTGGAGTCCAGCACCGGGTCGAACGCGGACTGGACAAGCTTTTGCTGGAAAGCCTGGTCGGCAAGCGCCTCGCGCGTGACTTGCGAAACCCGGTCGACGATGGGCCTGGGCGTGCCCGCCGGCGCAAATACTCCGCTGAACAACTGGGCAATCATGCCCGGCAGGACTTCGATCGTCGCCGGGACATCGGGCGCGGCTTTGAGACGCGCCGGCGCATTGACCGACAGAATCCGAATCTTCCCGGCTTTGTACAGGCCGAGCAGCTGCCCGGTCACGTTGGGCGTCATCATCGGTACGTAGCCGCTCACGAGGTCGCTCACCGCCAGACCTACGCCTCGGTACGGGACGTGCACGATCTGGAGGCCGCCGGCGCGCTGCTTGAACATCTCGCCGGCGAGATGGGTCAACGTTCCCGCCCCCGCGGACGCGTACGAAAGCTTGCCGGGATTCGCCTTGGCGTAGGCGATGAGCTGTTTCACGTTCCGCGCAGGCAGCGACGGGTGGACCATGATCGAAGTCACCGAGATCGCGATCATGTCGACCGTGACGAAGTCCTTGGCCGGGTCGTACGGCGGGCGCCTTGTGACCACCGGGTTGATAATCTGCGTGCTGGTGTTGCCGATCAGAAGCGTATGGCCGTCGGGCTGGGCACGCGCGACTTCCGCCGAGCCGATGAGGCCGCCCGCGCCGCTCCGGTTGTCGACGACGATCGCGCCAAGCGAGGGCCCTATCTTCTGCGCCCAGAGACGGGCGATCGTGTCCATCACGCCGCCGGGCGGGAACGGAACGACCACCCTGATCGGCCTCGAGGGATATTGCGACTGCGCGTATGTCTCGAACGGCACCAGCGCGGACGCCGCGACCCAGGCGAATGAGAAGGCCAGCAATGTGCGTCGGTTCATGGTTTTCCTCGCCTTGTGGATGCTGTTGATCGATGGCACGGCGGCGCGGTGCAAAGCGTGAGCGGCGCCTAGGCCGCAACTTTCGCCGCGCGCCGCAGGCTCGACTCGAGCTTGAAAATCCTCGCAGCGTTCCTCCAGAGAATCTGCTCGCGTTCCGTTTCAGTGAGCTTCGCGTCGCCCAGGACCTTCATCCGGATCTGGTGCAGCGTCGCCGGCACGCTCAGCCAGCGCCACGTCGTCGACCAGTCCGTCCCGAACATGATGCGCTCGGCGCCGATCTTGTCGATCGCGAAGCGCAGGTGCTGCGCGTTGGTCCCGACCACGTCGAAGTAGATATTGACGTTGCGCATCGCGACCGTCATGGCGCTGTCGAAATAGCTCGTGATGCTCCGTCCCATCTTGGTCAGGATGACCGGGACGCCTGGATGGCGCGCGGCGACTTCGTCCGCCCACAGCGGATCGCCGTAGAAGAGGCCGCCGGGGAACTGCGACCATGCCGTCGGAAACTGGATCGGCACCTGGTGCTTCTCGACCACGCGCATGATGCCGGAGAGGTCTTTGGCGATCTTCTCCGGGTTCACGTGATCGGTAAGCGCCCGCACGAAGGTCTCGCCCACGCCCATCATCCCCAGCGGGCCGAGACAGCGCTCGATCTCCGCCGGCGCCGCCTCCCGGGTCGGGCCCGGGTCCTCGTGATAGCCCGCCGCCTCCTGGTCGTGGCCGACTCGCGCCAGCGCCACCATGCGCGTCGGGTGCCGCTTCGCCGCGGCCGCGACCAGATCGTTCGATACATAGCCCGCCCGCGCCTGCACCAGCGCGAAGTCGACACCGTTCCGGTCCATGTCCGAGACCAGGTCGTCGGTATTGTCGATCGGCTCTTCAGTGAGGTTGCACTGGTAGAGGTCGGGATACCGCGTGCGGAACGCGATCGCGTCCTCCATCGTGCGGATGTGCTTGCTGAGATCGCGGAACGATGGGTAACCGTAGATGTGGATGTGCGTGTCGATGATCATGTGCGCCCCGGCTGAAGAACTGACGCTCGAATTACCGGGCAATTTATTCCAACCAACGGAGCGCGGCAAGCGCTTTCCCGCACCCCGGCTGTTGCAATCGAACACCGTGCGCCGAAAACCCTCGGCAAATCACAATGTACTACACTACAGCACTGCGGAGATTGGGGAATGGATCGAGGGGGTAAGCCGGATCAATGCCTCGCGGTCGACATCGGTACTCACGACGTTCCGGGAGCCAGGCGTCAGGGTCGTTGCCTGAGCATGGTAGCCAGAGCAGATCGAGGCGGCGATGCGCCCCGTGATCCTTTTGAGTACGCGAAATATCTGCGCGTTGAGGCAGAAGCTATTGTCGCCTTCGACTTTTCCAGCGAGCCATCTGTCACACAAGTCCTCGAACCGGCACCTGCTGCAGCGGCCCCGCGCGACATGTAGGATGGCCCATGTCTCATCCTGCCTGACAAATTCGGGGTCCACGCCAGCACGCGTCAGCATGTGCGTCATGCGCCTTTCCGAGGCAGCCGCCACGTGTCTGAAAAACCACGCCACGAGGGCAACACTCACGGCCACCATGAATATGACCACGCCGATCTCGAACAATGTTGGATTCATGGTCCAGCTCTCCTATTGACTCCATCTGAGGTGCACCAAAACCCGGCAACCCCTCCCGCTGGGGGCACGGGCAACCCCGTTACGTTGGTTATTTTCCTACCGGACCGCAGGCGCTGCCTTGAGATAGATCAACGAATGGGGTGGAACGCCAGAGCCAGCGACTGCGCTCGGTGTTCAGGGTCGGCGCAGCTCGATAGGCTTGCCGTGAGGGGTGGCCCGGGCGGCAGCGTCCCAGTCTTCCACGCGCTGCTCCAGATCAGGACCCGCGATCAGCTTCTTCGCGGCGACGAGCTTTTCAAATGCGGCAAGCCAGTGCTCGTAGTAATGCGTGCCGTCATCCGGTTCTCCGCGCACAGCCGCCGCCGCGAGCTCGGCGGCAAGCGCATCGGCCCACTCGCGCCACGTGAAGACGCCGCGCGCGTTGAGGGCAAGCGTCATCGCGAACGCCTGCGCCTCCCACGGCGCCTTGAACACCGGCCCGCCGTCGTCGCGCGGCAGCGCGGGCAAGGCGGCAAGATCGACTTCACGCGGGATCGAGGTGGTCATCCCAGAGATTCACGTAGACGCTGTCGCACGCAGCGACCTCGGGCCCCCACAGTTCGCGCGCGGCGAAGCGCACGCTGTAGCAGTGCTGCGGTTTCTTGTCGCGGCTCATTGCGTTCGTGTCGGGAAATATGAAGACCCCGTGATCGCGGTCGATCACGCCGTGCCGGCCGCGCGCGTAGCGCGGCAGCCGCGTGTGCCCGGCCGGATGGATATTGCGCGCGACGACGCGGTCGCCGGCCTTGAACCTGGGCGGCACATCGTCATCGAGCCGCGCGTTCCGGCGGTTGCGCAGAAACACCGCGACTTCGGAAGCCTTGAGGGTGCCCTCTGCGCCTGCCCGTGCCTCGGCGCGCCCGGTTGCGAGCTCGTTCGCAGTCACGAGTTTCTCATCGACGAGCAGCTTCTCCAGCCCGAAGAGCCAGTGCTCGTAATAGCTCGTGGCGAGGTACTCGGCGGGCGGCATCTGCTCGCGCGAGTAACGGCCCATGTCGATGTTCCACCTGCCGCGGAAGCCGGAGGCGAGCGTAAGCGCGAACGCGCGCCGCTCCCACTCGGCGTGGAAGACGGGCTCGTTCTTCTCGATTTCGACCGGCCCCATGCCGTGCATGCCACCCATATCGTGCACGCCGTTCATCGCCTGCTCTCCGCCGGCGCGGTCACCTGGGCCACGCCGATCATCGCATCGCGCGTGACGATCGCGGCCAGCTCGTCCTCGCTCCAGCCCTCCGTTCCCGCCGGACGCTCCGGCAGCACCAGGTAACGCAGCTCGGCCGTCGAGTCCCACACGCGCACCTCGACGTCCTCCGGAATCTCGTTGCCCAGCTCCTTCAGCACGCCGCGCGGATCGATGACGGCGCGTGAGCGGTACGGCGCCGACTTGTACCAGACGGGCGGCAGTCCGAGCACAGGCCATGGGTAACACGAGCACAGCGTGCACACCACCATGTTGCGAACCTTGGGTGTATTTTCGAGCACCACCATGTCCTCGCCCTGGCGTCCGATGAAGCCGAACTCCGCAATCGCCGCGGTAGCGTCCGCCAGAAGCCTCTGCCTGTAGGCAGGATCGACCCATGCGCGGGCAACGATCCGGGCGCCGTTGCGCGGGCCCACCTTCGTCTCGTAAGTGTCGATCAGTTCGTCGAGCGCCTTCGGATCGACGAGGCCCTTCTCGGTCAGCAGCGATTCCAGCGCCTTCACGCGCAGCGCCGGGCCGGAAAGCGGCCGGTCGTGCTCGTGTACTGGGTCGCTCATCCAGGCCCTCCTCAGATGATGCCACCGGCCCGCATGGTGTCGATCTCCGCGGCGGAGTAACCCACGCTGCGCAGGATCTCGTCGGTATGCGTGCCGGGTTCGAGCGTCGGGCTGCGGATGCCCTTCGGCACACCGACGACGTTGAGCGGAGAGGCGACGAGTTTGTACGCGCCCATGCGCGGGCAGGTCACCGGCGCAGCCATCCCGAGGTGCTGCACCTGCGGATCGGCGAACACCTGGTCGATGGTATTGATCGGGCCGCACGGCACGCCGACTTCTTCGAAGAGTTCCACCCAGTGCGCGGACGGCTTTTCACACGTGACTTCGCTGATCGCGGCGTTGATCTCCGCGCGCTGGCCGCTGCGCCGCACCGGCGTGCTCCACTCGGGCTTCGTCTTCCACTCCGGCTTGCCGATGGCATCGCAGAAGCGGCCCCACACGCGCGGCGACGGGGCCGAGATGTTGATCTGCCCGTCGCACGCCGGAAACACGCCCGAGGGGATGCCGGTGGGATGGTCGTTGCCGGCCTGCCCCGCCACTTCCTGTTTGATGAGGTAGCGGGAGGCCTGGAAGTCGAGCATGAAGATCTGCGCCTCCAGCAGACTCGTGTGCACCCAGCGCCCGACGCCGGTGCGGGTGCGGTCGAAGAGCGCCATCATGATGCCGAATGCGAGCAGGTTCCCGGCAGTGAGATCGTTGATCGCCACGCCGACGCGCACCGGGCCCTGCCCGGGCAGGCCGGTGACCGACATCAGCCCGCCCAAGCCCTGCACGATCTGGTCCACCCCGGCGCGCTTGCCGTAGGGGCCATCCTGGCCAAAGCCGCTGATACTGCCATAGACGATACGGGGATTCACCTTGCGCACGTCGTCCCATGAAACCCCCAGCCGGTGCTTCACCGCCGCCCGCATGTTTTCCACGATCACGTCGGCGCGCTCCACCAGGCGCATGAACGCCGCGCGCCCCTCGGGAGACTTGAGATTGAGCTGCATCATGCGCTTGTTGCGGTGCAGGTTCTGGAAATCGGGCCCGTCGCGCTTGCCGGTGAGGTCTTCTCCCGGTGGTTCCGGCGGCTCGATGCGGATGACGTCCGCGCCCCAGTCGGCGAGATGCCGCACGCAGGTCGGGCCCGCGCGCGCCAGCGTGAGGTCCAGCACCGTGATGCCGGACAAGGGAAGGCGGACCGCGCCGGCGTTGTCACCAGCCGTGGTCCCGGTCCCGGGAGATGTCATGTTCATGAATCCGGGTATGGCAGTCGTTGTCATGCGCGAGTCCTTGGGTAAGACGCCTGGCGTGCGCTGAATCATAACATCCGGCGCACGTCGAGGACCTTGAACCTTCTTGACACCCTTCCGGCACTTACCCGACACTCCGCCCTTGATTCTCCTCTGTCCCCGCTCCGATGGGAATGACCGCCGTTGAGAAAGTTCTCGCGCTGAAGAGCGGCCAGGCGCGCGTGCGCCCGGGCGACGTCGTCTACCCCGACCCTGACTTCATCATGATCCACGACGGCGTGGTCATGGGCGCGAAGCGCGAGCTCGATGCGCTCGGCATCGACCGCCTCGCCGCGCCCGGCAAAGTGCTGATGGTGACGGACCACGACGTGATCTACGGCAGCGCGCGGGCGGCCGAGCGCGGCGCCTTCAACCGCAAGGCGGCGGCGCAGTGGGGCGTGACGCACTTCTACGACGTCGGCCGCGGCGGACACGGGCACATCTTTCCTATGGAAACGGGCATGCTGCTGCCGGGCATGTTCTACTTCGACAACGACCGGCACGCGACCAACGCCGGCGCGATCGGCGCGTTCGGCTTCCGCATGGGCGGCGAGATCAGCCGCGTACTTGCGACCGGCACCAACTGGGTGATGACGCCGAAGTCGGTGCGGCTCCGGATCGAGGGGCGCCTGAGGCCCGGCGTGCACGCGCGCGACCTCGGGTTTCACATCGCCTCGCGCCTGCATACCGGCGCTCTCGGTTTCGATCTCGATTACCGCGTGCTCGAATACGCCGGCGAACTCGAGCCGTTCGATCTCGCCGCGCGCGTGGCGCTGTGCTCGAGCCCCACCGAGATGCGCGCCTACGGCGTCTTCGTGCCGCCGTCGCAGGCGATCCTGGAGCGGGCGCAGGCGTGCGCGCAGCGCCCCTTCACCCCGATATTCGGCGACGCGGATGCGCAATACGAGGCCGAGGCGAGGCTCGACGTGAGCCGCCTCGAACCGCAGATCGCACTGCCCGGCGGCGTCCAGAACGCCGTCAACCTGTCGGAAGTAGCGGGCACACCCGTCGATCACGCGTTCCTCGGCTCGTGCGGCTCGTCCATGTACGAGGATCTGGCGGAGGCCGCGCGCATTCTTCGCGGCCGCCGGATCGCCGCCAGAGCGCGGTTCTTCATCGCGCCGGGTTCCGAGCGCTCCACGCGGCGCCTCACCGCAGACGGACTGATGCAGGTGTTTCTCGATGCAGGGGCGGTGCTGCTGCCGGCGGGATGCGGGCCGTGCAACGATGCCGTGGTCGGCCCGGTGCACTCGGGAGAGGTGTCGATTTCGACCGCCGCCAACAACAACGCCGGCCGCTTCGGCGCGCGCGATGCCAGGCTCTATCTCGGCAGCCCGGCGACCGTCGCGGCATCCGCCATCGCTGGTAAAATTACCGATCCCCGGACGATGCTTGATGAGGCGTGACTGATGGAGCGTGACTGGTGAACAACAATGACGTTGTCGATTCACGGATCACGGCTCACGGCTCACGATTCACGAATCACGATTCACGAATCACGAATCACGAATCACGAATCACGAATCACGAATCACGAATCACGAATTTTGATATGACTTCTGAATTCCAGTGGCGGCTCAAGGGCCGCTGTTACAAGCTCGGGCATGACGTGCCCCACGCGGGCGGCGTCATCCCGAACTGGTTGATCGTCGGCCGGCACTTCGACGCCAAGGACCTCGTCCCGCATCTGTTCGAGGAAACCGACCCCGGCTTCCACGAGCGCTGCCGGCCGGGCGACGTCATCGTCGCGGGCCGCAACTTCGGCATGGGACCGAAGATGAACGGTTACATCGCGATGCAGGCGCTGGGGCTGGGACTGGTGTGCGAGTCGATGCCGTTCCTTGCCTACCGCGCGGCGATCGGCTGCGGGCTGCCGGTGATGGCGGATTGCGCGAGCGTCACCGACATCTGCGGCAGCGGCGACGAACTGGAGGTGGATTTCCAGAACGGCTTCTTCGTCAATCACACGCGCGGGATACGCCGCGAGTATCCGCCGGTTCCCGATACGCTGCAGGAGATC